>CAMWUB010000031.1 GCA_947177345.1 uncultured Ruminococcus sp.
ACCTTGATTTCATTTTCAAGGTGATGCTGGCAAAATTGATAAATTATTTTTTGCGGAGGTCTTAAAATGAATACCCCACCTAAAGAAATTTTAAAATTCGTCGAGGAAAACGACGTTAAATTCATACGCCTTACTTTTTCGGATATATCAGGAAATCTGAAAAATATAGCTATTATGCCCGATGAACTTTCACGAGCATTTTCCGACGGCATACCCTTTGATGCCTCTTCTTTTGACGGTAACTGTTCGGATTTGCTTTTATTTCCGGATATTTCCACATTATCGGTACTGCCATGGAGACCAAAATCAGGACGTGTAATCAGATTTTTCTGTTCCCTTAAAAACCCCGACGGTTCGCAATATTCCGGCGATATGAGAAGCGAACTCATTAATTATATAAACTCAATCCGGCTCGATGGCTATGCCTGTGAAATGGGTACTAAATGTGAATTTTATCTGTTTGACCTCAACGACAAGGGAGAACCTACTAAAAATCCGCATGACCACGGCAGTTATTTAGATGTTGCACCCCTCGATAAGTGCGAAAATGTCCGCCGTGAAATATGTCTTTCACTGGAAGAAATGGGTATAAATCCTACAACTTCGTGCCATAAACACGGAGGCGGTCAGAATGAAATTGAGTTCCGTGAAAATGAACCCGTAACCGCCGGTGATAATATGTTACATTACAAGACCGTTGTAAAATCAATAGCTAATCAGAACGGACTTTTTGCGTCGTTCATGCCGAAACCTCTTCCGCATGAACATGGCAGTGCTTTAAGTATCTCATTAAGTCTGAAGAAAAACGGCGAAAATATTTTCAGCAATGACCCTGAAACAATGTCGCATACCGGAAAGTGTTTCATTTCCGGAGTTCTCCACCGTATACGTGAAATAACTGCTTTTCTGAATCCGATAACTAACTCATATAAGCGTTTTGGTATCGGATACGCACCAAAATACGTCAACTGGTCATTCGATAACTGCTCACAATTAATAAGGATTCCGAGAAGTACCACACCTCGTATTGAAATACGTTCCGCCGATGCCTGTTGTAATCCGTATATCGCTTTTAAACTGATTCTTGTCGCCGGTATGGAGGGTATTAAATCCGGTGACTGTTCACTTCTTGAAAAAACTATCAAACACCCCGAAAATTCGCTTGATTTCCAGCCGTTACCGTTCTCACTTGACGAGGCACTTTCTATAGCTCGTGAAAGTAATTTTGTGAAAAATAATCTTTCCGCTGAAACTCTCGGAAATATTTTCGCAAATTTTACAACTCAGATTCAGGAATACAATTTAGCACACGATAAGGACGATTTCGAGGAACGCCGTTATTTTAAATTTATCTGACAAGGTGATTTCATGAATAGTTTAATTATTTCATCGAACCGTGAAAATATATCTTTAATAGAACAGTATCTTAAGGAAAGCATTTCCGGATTTATTGTTACAGCGGGTTCAGGTAATGAGGCGAGACGGCTTATTTCAGGCGATACCAGACCGGATTTAGTAATTATAGATACACCTCTTTCCGACGAATTCGGTCAGGAACTTGCGGAAATAACGGCGACTACTTCCGGCGGAGTGGTTCTGATATGTCGGAATGATATTTCTGAAAATATATCGCATAATCTTTCACGGAACATAGCTGTTTTAACCAGACCTTTCAGCCGTGAGGAGTTCCGGAATGTTGTTGAAAGTTTTCCGGAACTAATCGGCATAAAACCGGAAAGTACTGATATTCTGACGAAAATTGAAGAAATGCGACTTATTAACCGTGCAAAATGTACACTTATGGAGTATCTGAATTTTACCGAACCACAGGCACACCGATACATTGAAAAACAGGCTATGAACAATCGCCGGACTCGTCGTGAAACAGCCGAAAAAATACTTGATACGTATAAAAAATAAAAGACTGTACATTTCTGCACAGTCTTTTTTTAATTATTCATCTTCTGATATATCTTCAGTTTCTGCCTGCTCGAAGTCCTCGATTGTGAGATTTTCATAATCAAATTCAAGAAGTTCATCGCAGTTAGGACAGTTTATACTACCTTCTTCAATCATACCCTCGTCAATGAGAATAGTATCTCCGCAAGTAGGACAAGTTATTTCATAGAGTTCATCGTCGTCACTGTCGAAAGAGTAATCATCGTCATCATCATCGAAACATTCGCAGTCATCGCAATCAAAATCATCTTCACCATAGATTTCATCTTCAAGGTCTCCAAGGTCTTCTTCGAGAGTATCACAAATTTCTGTGAGTTCGTCAACCTGTGACTGTAAATCGTCAATATACAGAACGACATCTTCCATGAGTTCGGACATCTGAACAAGTATTCTGCCCTCTTTTGTGGTAGTATCAATTTCAAGACCGTCCATTAATCCCTTTAAATAGGACATTTTTTCAGTAAGCTTCATAAAATGCCTCCTTATTGGATTGGCTTATGCTCTTGACATATATTCGCCTGTTCTTGTATCGATCTGGATTTTTTCGCCCTCGTTGATAAAGAGTGGTACTTTAACTTCCGCACCGGTTTCAACGGTAGCAGGCTTTGTAGCGTTTGTAGCGGTATCGCCTTTGAAGCCGGGGTCAGTCTGAGTAACGACAAGTTCAACGAAGTTAGGCGGTTCGATACCGAAAACAGAACCCTTATAGGAAAGAACTTTACAAATCATTTCTTCCTTTACGAAACGGAAAGCATCGCCAAGCTTGTCCTCACTAATCGGAATCTGTTCATAAGTCTCCATATCCATGAAGTAATAAAGTTCGCCGTCGGTATAGCTGTACTGCATATCCTTTCTTTCAACGAAAGCGGTCGGGAATTTTGCAGTAGGGTTGAAAGATGTTTCAACCACTGAACCTGTGATTACGTTCTTATACTTTGTTCTTACGAATGCCGCACCCTTACCCGGTTTAACGTGCTGAAACTCGATAACCTGTACAACCTGTCCGTCGAGTTCAAAGGTGACACCATTTCTGAAATCTCCTGCTGAAATCATTTTTTTAATAACCTCCGTGTTTTAAAATTATATGTATTATTTTACCACATCTCAGAATATTTTGCAATACCTGAAAGCAAAATATTATAAAGATATTATATTTTTATCAAATTTGGTCAAATTATTACAACCATTTTCAGTCAAAACGACAAAATCTTCTATGCGTACACCGAACTTTCCGGCGATATATATACCCGGTTCGATAGTAACGACGCTGTTTTTTTCGAGAACGATTTTATAATTCGGTGAAGCGTTTGGCTTTTCGTGTATTTCAAGACCTACACCGTGTCCGAGAGAATGACCAAAATTTTCGCCGTAACCTGCTTTTTCTATAATGTCACGTGAAACTTTATCGAGTTCATAACCGGTTATACCTGCTCTGGCTTTATCAAGTCCGGCGAGCTGTGCGGAAAGTACTATATTATAGACTTTTTTCATTTCCTCGTCGGGTTCACCGAGACAGATTGTGCGTGTCATATCGCTGTGATAGCCGTTCCATACCGCACCGAAATCCATTAGAATAAATTCGCCGTTCTGTACCGGCTTATCGGATGGCACACCGTGTGGCATAGATGTATTTTTTCCCGAAAGTACGATAGTTTCAAAAGATAAATCTTCCGCACCGTTTGCGAACATAAGCCGGTTGAGTTCGTTAGCTATTTCCCTTTCGGTTCTGCCGACTTTTATAAACGGTAACAGTTCGGAAAGTGATTTTTCAGCTATTTCCTGAGCTTTCCGGATATTTTCAATTTCCGATTCGTCTTTAATCATACGCATATGATTTATCGCATTACTGAGGCTGTCGGAATCGTCAATAGTTATTTCTTTGAAAGAATTTCTGTAGCTGTTCAGTGTTTTTACGGTCATTGTTTCCGATTCAATAGAAACTGTTTTAGCACCGTGTTTTTTCAGAAGTTCCGAAAACTGTTTATTAAACGCCGTAAGTTCGATTACTTCCGCATTTCTGACTACCTCACGAGCCTTTTCTATATACCGGAAGTCAATAAGCAGATAGAGTTTTTCCGGAAACGCCACAACTATTCCGGCGGATGACTTCATACCAGTGAAATAACGTCTGTTTACGTCGGCGGTTATCAAGGCACAATCGGTATTTATATGGTCGAAAATTTTCCTATATCTTTCCATTTTACATCTCCGCAAGTGCCTGAATAGCAAGATGATAACTTTCGAATCCAAAACCGCTTATACTGCCCTTGCATACCGGAGCGATTACCGAATTTGCACGGAAAGCATCACGGGCATCGACGTTACTTATATGAACCTCTATACACGGAATTTTTATCGCTGAAATTGCGTCACGAATGGCATAACTATAATGTGTATATGCACCGGCATTTATTATAACGCCGTCGTAAATTTTGCGTGCCTCGTGGAGTTTGTCAATAATAGCACCCTCGTGATTCGACTGGAAAACATCACATTCAAGACCCATTTTTCCGGCACGTGAAATTATCCCGTTATTGAGAGTTTCAATATTGTTATCGCCATAAACATTCGGTTCACGCTCGCCGAGAAGATTCAGGTTAGGGCCGTGTATGACAAGAATTTTTTTAATCAATTAAATTACTCCTTTTTTGATTAATCATAATTACATTTTAGCACAAATTACTAAATTTGTCAAGAAAAATCAGTGAAATTTTTTCGGAAGAAACGGCTTTTCAAGAGTTCGTTTTACTTTGAAAAATGTAGTCTTTTCGAGTTCAATCGGAGCAGTGTACAACATTCTGATACCAAAAAGATTAGCACCGAGAACATCTGTAAAAATCTGGTCACCGATTGCGACCACGTTTTTTTTAGGTATTCCGAGCCATTCAAGAGCCTGTTTAAAACCAGTCGTAAGAGGTTTTTTACCCTCACAGATACACTTTATACCGAGGCTTTCCGCAAATGGCATAACTCTCGGTGGGTGATTATTCGAGACGATAACAAGCTTGATTTTCTTTTTTCTGACCTGCTCCAGCCATTCGGTGACACCCTCCGCCGGTACGGGATTATCATGCGTAGTAAGTGTATTGTCGATGTCAAGGATTATACCTTTTACATTGTTTTCAACAAGAAAATCCGGCGATATATCGGTGATTTTCCTGAAATATTCCGTTGCTCTGAAAAGCATTCGTAACCTCCTGTAAATTAACATAAGAAAAAAGCGGAACTGTCTGAAAGCCAGCCCGCTTTTATCGACTTTAATTAGCTGTTGCAGTATTAATACTTACGCTTACGAGCTGCCTCAGACTTCTTCTTGCGTTTTACTGAAGGCTTTTCGTAATGTTCTCTTTTACGAACTTCAGCTATAACGCCGTCCTTGGCACAAGACCTCTTAAATCTCTTAAGAGCTGTGTCTAAAGACTCGTTTTTACCAACACGAACTTCTGCCACTTGTTTTCCCTCCCTTATTCAGAGGTTACACGGAATCAACCATGTATCTATACTAATCACTCTAAAGAGTGTCAGTCAGCTTATACCTCAAAAACAGCAGATATAAAACCTAATCTTAAATGATATATTTCATTATATCATAAATTTTTCTAAATGTCAAGTGTTTTTTTGCAGAATTTTTTTTTCGTTATTTTGCAACAATATTAACAAGTTTATTTGGTACATATATCTGTTTTATAATGTTTCTGCCGTCTGTGGATTCCTTTACTTTTTCGTCGGCGAGTGCCATAGCAATGACGGAATCCCTGTCAGAATCGGGAACTATATTAAGTTTTGCCTTTATTTTGCCGTTTACCTGTACCACGATTTCAATAGTTTCGTCAATACAGAATTTTTCTTCGTAAGTAATCCAAGGCTGTTCGCTGAGAATTTTTCCGGTTATTGTATTGTAGATTTCTTCGGTTATATGCGGTGCGAAAGGATTCAGCATCATGCAGAGGGCGGAAAGTTCAGCCTTATTTACCGTGCCGTTTGCGTAGATGTCATTAATCAGCGACATCATGGAGGCTATCGCTGTATTGAATTTCATGTTTTCTATGTCTTCCGAAACCTTTTTGATTGTCTTATGGAAGTTTGAACGGAGTTTATCAGAATATTCCTCGCCGTCGGTGAGTATCTCCTGAAGTCCCCATACCCTGTCAATGAAACGCTTGCAACCTTTCATACCGTTTTCACTCCACGGTGCAGCCTTTTCATAATCGCCCATGAAAAGAACGTACAAGCGGAGAACATCTGCACCGTAATTTTCCACAATGTCGTTAGGGTCAACGACGTTTCCACGGGATTTACTCATTTTTTCGCCATCCTCACCGAGTATCAGACCTTGTGCGGTTCTCTTTGCGTATGGTTCGGAAGTGGGTACAAGTCCGAGGTCATACAGGAACTTATGCCAGAATCTCGAATAAATCATATGTCTTGTAACGTGTTCCATACCGCCGTTATACCAGTCAACCGGCAACCAGTATTTAAGGGCTTCCTGTGAAGCAAATTCGCTGTCATTGTGTGGGTCGCAATAGCGGAGGAAGTACCATGAAGAACCTGCCCACTGTGGCATCGTATCGGTTTCACGTTTTGCGTCGCCATTACATTTCGGACATTTGCAGTTTACGAAACTTTCGATTTTAGCTAAAGGACTTTCGCCGTCCGTACCGGGTTCAAAGTTTTCGAGTGCCGGAAGTTTCAGCGGTAATTCCTCATAAGGAACGGCAACCATTCCGCAATGCTGACAATGTACAATCGGAATAGGTTCACCCCAGTAACGCTGACGATTAAATGCCCAGTCTTTCATTTTGTACTGTACACCACGTTCACCGCAACCGAGATTTTCCAGTACGGAAAGCATTTTTTCTATAGCATCTTTTTTGTTGTCGATACCGTTAAGTATATCGGAATTAATCATTTCACCGTCACCGGTGTAGGCTTCTTTGGAGATGTCACCGCCCTTGATTACTTCTATGATGTCGATTCCGAATTTTTTAGCAAAATCGTAGTCTCGTGTATCGTGTGCCGGTACTGCCATAATAGCTCCTGTACCATAGCCCATCATTACGTAATCAGAAATATATACCGGAATTTCCTTTTTCGTCACAGGATTTATCGCCGTAAGACCCTCGATTTTAACGCCGGTCTTATCCTTTACAAGCTGAGTTCTTTCAAATTCGCTCTTTTTGGCACATTCGTTTTTATAGTCGTCGAGAGCCTCTATATTTGAAATTGAATCCCTGTATTTCTGAATAATTGGGTGTTCCGGAGCGATAACCATAAATGTCACACCATAGAGAGTGTCCGGACGTGTCGTATATATACGGAGTTTTTCGGCATTTTCCTTTATGCTGAAATCAACAAATGCACCGGTTGATTTTCCTATCCAGTTCTGTTGCTGGAGTTTCACATTAGGGAGGTAATCTACCTGCTCCAGTCCCTGTAAGAGCTTATCGGCGTATTCTGTTATACGGAGATACCATACTTCCTTAGTCTTCTGAATAATATCACTATGGCATACATCGCATTTACCGCCCTGTGAATCCTCATTTGACAGAACTACCTTACAGCTTGGACAGTAATTTACAGATGTCTTGTCACGGAAAACAAGTCCTTTTTCAAACATTTTCAGAAAAATCCACTGAGTCCACTTGTAATATTTTTCTTCGGTGGTATCAATTACTCGTGACCAGTCGAAAGAAAAACCTACTTTTTTAAGCTGTCCGGTAAATTTTTCAATGTTTCTGTCTGTGACTATACGTGGGTGAATTTTTTCCTTGATAGCGGTGTTTTCCGTCGGAAGTCCGTAAGCGTCGAAACCTATCGGAAAAAGAACGTTATAACCCTGCATACGTCTCTTACGTGCTACCACTTCGAGACCTGAATAAGCCTTTATATGTCCTACGTGCATACCGTGTCCGGACGGATACGGAAATTCAACAAGTGCATAGAATTTCTTTTTATCGAAATCGTCAGTTGCCTTGAATACATTATTTTCGTCCCAGTATTTCTGCCATTTCTGTTCAACAGCTTTATAATTATATCTGTCCATTTTTAAAAATCATTCCTTTACTTAAATTTAAAATAATCACCAAATTCTGACCATTTTTTAGTGAAATGTCCCTTTACGTCGTTGTTAGTCAAAAGAAGTACGGTACATACAATATCTATAATACCCTCAAGAAAATAAAGCCAGTTACTTCCGATATTAGAGATATTAGTCGGCAGATGTACTACCGCAACAAGAAACAAAACAGCTCCCACACCTATGTTAGTATACTGAAATCCCATGAAAAGCAGTACAGCAAGCAATACAGCCCATAACAGACCTGTTATACTTAATCCGCCTGCTATTAACATATTAAGAACCGATTTTATTATAAGATATACTCCCATAGCTGTGACTATATTTCTGCCTTGTATATTGTTGGTGTTCATGAAAAAATCACTCCTTTATAAGCAGATTGCTTATATCAACGGGGTTAGCATCAGCCCAGAGACCCTCCAGATTATAGAACTGTCTTTGAGTTCTGTCAAAGACGTGTATTATAATATCGCCGTAATCGAGAATAACCCATGTAGTACCGGTATCTGATTCACGGCGGAGTGGTTCAATACCTTTCTGTGATAACTGAAATTCCACATCGTCGGCGAGTGTCCGTGCGTGTGTATTGCTTGTACCGTTGACTATTACAAAATAGTCAGCAAGTATAGTAAGGTCAGTTACTTTGAGTGCCTGAATATCTTCACCCTTTTTTGTATCAAGGGTTTTAATTATTGTCTTTAATTTTTCCTGTTGTGTCATAAAAATTTATACCTTCTTTCTTTGATTCACTTGAAAAGCAGACTACTATTATCAGCATCACCGTCGCTTATATCCTGTAGGTTATCGGAAGTATCATCATACATAGGGTTCTGATAATCCGTTATATACTCGACTATCGACGAATCAGAACTTGTCATTATTTTCTGATATGGTCTGAAGTAGTTGTTTAACATATTGAGTGTTGCCAGCTTATGCACGGAATAAATATCATATATTTCACCGTCGGGAGCGTAATACTTAGCACCCTCACCGGGAACCATATTTACCCTTACGTTTTCCATGGAAAGCGTTGAGGCAAAATCGGCAAGCATACCTATATCGCCTAAACTCATATTAGTATATATATATTCGTTATCGTATATCTGTTTCAGATAACTATATAACTGAAGTCTGCCCTCGTCGTTTACTATACTGAACAGTTTTTCCATAGCAGCCGCCATGAAACGTCTCTGATTTTTCATGCGTCCGATATCGCCCTCAGACAACGCCCACCGGAAGCGGACAAACCATTCTGCCTGCTCACCGCTCATAATCGTATCACCTGCCGGAATACGTTTGTCTGCTTCGTACATTATTTCCTCGTCAAGTGAAATCGGTATACCTCCGATAAGATTGACCATATCTACAATATCGTGACAACCAGTAGTTATATACGCATCTATAGGTATTCCGAAATTTTCCTGAACTGCATTTACAACACGCTGTATAGGCGGAGTTACATATCTTTCACCCATAGCATATATACTATTGAATTTTCCGGTAGGACTGCTTGTATAATCCGGCAGACAGGTATCACGTGGAATCTGTAATATATTCAACGCACAATTTCCTATATCGAACTGACATACCCATATTACATCAGTATTGAACTCTTCCTCATCGAATCCGAGGAAAAGTACACTGTACTGACCCTCTACCAGTTGTGGCAGGTCGAGACCGTCAGAAAAATCAACATCTACTATTTCATTATCTATCTGTAAATCCATAGTATTACGACGTAATTCACCCTCAACCTGTACGAGTGGCTGAAAATTCTTGACAAAGTTTACTATCGAAGTATTACCGTCGTCGCTTTTTAGTATGGGCATATTGAGAATCATAAAGCCCATAAGCACTATACTCGCCGATATTGAAACAACATTCACAAAAAAATCATTGACTGATATTCTGCTTTTCTTTTTATTTTTTTTACGTTTTTTCTTTACCTGCTCAGATGTATCTGCTTTCTTTTGTTTGGTATCGGTTTTTGTTTTAGTTTTCTTATCCGGTTTTGATTTTTTCTGTTTCTGTTTCTTTTTCTTATCCGGTGATGTTTCCGGAAGTTTTTTAATACCTCTTATGGTTTTACTGGAATCAGATTCAGTTTCAGGATTATCAGCGGAATATCTGCCGTTATACGTTTCAAAGGAATTGCCCTCTATAGCGTGACTTTTCAGTTTTCTATCATCTGAAGAGTATTTCCCTTTATATACATCTTTAGTAACAACACCCTTTTCGTATCTGCCTTTATAGGATTTAGGCGGATTCGCTTCAAACTGTACCTTATTTATTTCACTTAAAGCCTTTTCGTCGTATTTGCTTTTATAATGTTCCTTAGTAACTTCCGGTTCAAATTTTTCCCTTTCCTTGCTTTCAAGAGGTCTGACCTCGTACTTGCCACCAGTGGAATTTACTG
>CAMWUB010000032.1 GCA_947177345.1 uncultured Ruminococcus sp.
GTGCTATGAGATACGCCGCATGAACTCCGAACTGTGTAGATAATACACGGTCATAAGCACTTGGTGCACCACCTCTGAGCATATGTCCCGGAACACATACACGTGCTTCAAGTCCTGTATTTGCCTGAATCTGTGTGGCGATACGTGAAGTAGCTGTAATTATTCCGGCTTCAGAACGCTTTTTAGCACGTTCTTTTTTCTTCATTTTAGCCTCATTCACGTCAAATGCACCCTCTGCAACCGCAAGTATCGAGAAGTTTTTTCCTGATGCACTACGTGCCATTACTGAATCGCATACCTTATCTATATCATACGGAATTTCAGGAATTATTATTACGTCCGCACCACCGGCGATACCGGCATTGAGTGTAAGCCATCCAGCCTTATTTCCCATAATCTCACAAAGTAAAATTCTTGAATGACTGGCGGCGGTTGTATGAAGTCTGTCTATAGCGTCGGTGGCAATGTCAACGGCGGTATGGAATCCGAAAGTTACATCTGTTCCGTAAATATCGTTGTCGATAGTCTTAGGAAGTCCGATAACATTAAGTCCTTCGTCGGAAAGAAGTTTAGATGTCTTATGCGTACCGTTTCCGCCGAGTGTGAGCAGGCAGTCGAGTTTCTGTTTTTTGTACGTCTCTTTCATGTTCTTGACTTTATCGACGTTATCTTCACCGATAACTGTCATCATCTTGAAAGGCTGGCGTTTTGTACCGAAAATAGTACCGCCTTGTGTGAGGATTCCGGAAAATGATGCCGGTGTCATATCTTTGCACAGATTGTTGATAAGTCCGTAATAACCGTTGGAAATACCTACGATTTCAACGTTATCTTCGCCGAATCTTTCATAACAAGCCTTTGCAACGCCTCTGATAGTGGCGTTAAGTCCAGGGCAGTCGCCACCACTTGTCAGAATACCTATTCTTCTTTTCATGAGTAATAACCTCCGTTTTAAAAAAATTTTATTTTGTTTTTTTCATATTCTCCTCAAAGAACTCCTGTAATTTTTCTGCGGGCATGGGTTTACCGTAATAATAACCCTGTCCGAAGTCACAACCGGCTTTCCGGAGAATATCCTCCTGATTCGGATTTTCTATACCCTCTGCGATAGTCTCAATCTTTTTTGATTTTGCAATCCTTATCACTGAAGATACTATTTCATATGCTATATTATCGTGTTCTATGTCGATTATGAAAGAACGGTCTAATTTCAGCAGAGTTATCGGCAATATCTGCAAGTAACTCAATGAAGAATAACCTGTCCCGAAATCGTCCATAGCGAGTTTAACGCCTAATTCCCTTAACTTATTCATCTGAGAAACGGCATAATCAATATCACTTAAAGCAAGAGTTTCTGTCAGTTCCACTTCAAGATATTTTGCGTCAAGACCGGTTTTCACAAGAGCCTCAAAAACTTTGTCTTTCAGGTCTTTCTGATAGAAGTCAGTTGACGTGAAATTTATTGACATAACTATTTCCGGATAGCCCATTTTCTGCCATAACTTATTCTGTCTGCAACCCTCACCGAGTACAAACTCACTTATTTTTCCGATAAGGTGGGAACTTTCCGCAACCGGTACGAACGCATCAGGGCTTACAATAGTTCCGTCGGGTTTAATCCAGCGGATAAGAGCTTCAACGCCCATTATCTTACCTGTTGAGAGGTCAATTTTAGGCTGATAGAATAATTGAAGTTCGTTGTTGTCAATAGCTAATGCGAGTTCTCTTTCAAGAGCGTTTCTGCATATAATCGAATCATGCATACTTGCCTCGTAACCACATATAGTATTATTCTCAGAACCTCCGGACTTCAATGCAAATTCAGCGTGTTCAAAGACGTTCAGGAATGAATCGCCGTCTTCGGGCATTCTGGAATATCCTGCCGAACAGCTGAGGTTTATAGTGGCAGAGTTTCCGACAGCCGACTTTGCAAACTCGTCCTGAATTGCTTTTGCTGTCCGTACCGGTAAATCGTCGTCGCCGTAATTCCGGAGTATAACCGCAAAATTATCACCGCTTATCCTCGCACCCAGTCCGCCTGGTGTGACGAACTTATATATAATATTGGCAAAATTCCTAAGAATATAATTTCCGTTCTGATAGCCGGAACTGTCATTTATTATATGGAATCTGTCAATATCAAGAACGATAACCCAGTATGAACAGTCGAGAAGCTGGCATTGTTCGTATGTTTCCTGACCTACGTCCATTAACTTATTCCAGTTGGCAATTTCGGTTACTTCGTCTATGTAAGCGAGGCGTTCAATTATTAAATCCTTTTCGTGTTCCTGTGTGTTGTCGATAATAGCACCGCTGAAAATCGGCAGGGAATCGGAACGCTTCATATCTTTATATCTGAACGTATACCAATGGTAGAAACCGTCGGCGGAACTGATACGTAATTCAATGCTTTTGACATCATTAGTATTATCAGTGAACGCCGATTTTACCGCACCGTCGAATGTAAGGCGGTCATTAGGGTGTACCAGTGAACGCAAAGTTTTCAATGATAAGGTACTGCTTTTCAGATTTAGCATTCTTACAGTTTCGGGTGATGCTATGAAATTCTGCATATCATTCGACATGATAAGTCCTATTTCCGCAAGGCTCATGGAATAATTAAACAAATCGTTTGTACTTGCAAGTTCAAAACGTGCCTTTTTCAGTTCGGTGATGTTAAGTCCGGTACTGAAAAAAAGCGTATGTTTACGGGTTTTCTTCATTATGGAAGTACCCCATACTATAGTAACCGATTCTTCGTCCGCACCGGTGAAGTGTGCTTCATGTGAATCGCTGTTTATAATTTCCGTTATAGTTGCGGAATCAGCGTTATCAATGCCGAAAGCCCGCATAACTTCAGCTTTCTGGTCGAAGTTTTTCCCCTGTATGCCGAGAAGTTCACGGATATGACGGTTCATGTATACGGCGGAAAAGTCTTCAGTCCACATAATCATTTCAACGTCGAGATTTTCTATTATTTCGGCCATTTCACCGGCATCTATAGAAGATTTATGTTTCCGGTAAAGCCACGCCGTTATAGCAAGTATAATCGAAAGAAAAATCATTGTTGATATATATGTGATTATCGCTATCCACGCCATTGACGGAAAAAGCTGAGCATATGCTATTACAAGACAGGTTGCAATTACTATCACTATCAATGCAGGAAACGGATTATTCAGATTCATATATTACCACCTCCGTTTACTGAAAAACTGAATCAAATTCATTATAGCAAATTTTACCGAAAATGTCAACTATAATTTTCAATTTAATAACATAATAAATAAATTTACTGTAAAATTACAGAAAATTATCACATGATGTACACTTTTGCGTGATATTATGTTATAATAAATCTGTCGGATATACCGGCGGAAATTTTCAGAAAGAGGTGCGTTTTTTTATATGGCACATATTTTAATCGTGGACGATGAAGTGAATATCAGAAAAGTTGTCCGTGAATACGCAGAGTTTGAGGGCTATGAAGTAACTGAAGCTGAAAACGGTATGGAGGCTGTAGGCCTCTGCAATGATAATGATTATGATTTAATCATTATGGACGTTATGATGCCACGGCTTGATGGTTATTCAGCCTGTAAGGAAATCCATAAATCCAAGAAGATTCCGGTTATAATGCTTTCAGCACGCAGTGAGGAATATGATAAGTTATTCGGTTTTGAAATCGGTGTAGATGATTATGTTGTCAAGCCCTTTTCACCTAAGGAACTTATGGCAAGGGTGAAAGTTGTTCTCAAAAGAAACGCTATTACGGAGCAGGTTGCTATACAGGACAAGTATGTTTTCGAGGGACTGGAAGTTGATATTTCCGGTCGTGAAGTCTATGTAAACGGCGTAAAGGCTTCCATGACCCCGAAAGAATATGATTTACTATTTTTCCTTGTCAAGAATAAAAATATTGCTCTTTCGAGAGACAAGCTACTTGAAGAAGTATGGGGTTATGACTTCTTCGGTGATGACCGCACTGTTGATACACATATAAAAATGTTACGTAACAGTTTAGGTGAATACCGTCGTTTTATAGTTACTCTGAGAGGACTGGGCTATAAATTTGAATATCTCCAGTAAAATTAAAAACGTAAACGCTCGTATGCCCTTACGCCTGAAAATCTGGATTCATTTTGTAGTGTTCATTCTGCTTATGTTCGTTCTTATGTGGATATTTCAGATTTTTTTTCTTGAATCTTTCTATGAAAGCATGAAAACACGTTCCGTTACTGAAAACGCTGTCGAAATTGTTGAATCATACAATACCGACTACAAAAGCGGTAACAAAACAGATTTCATTAATAAATATTCTGAAGTCGCCGTCAATAATGATGTATGTGTTGAAATCCTCGACAGATACGGACGTTCCATATATTCAAAAGATGTACTCGGTGAATGTCTTCTCCACGGACGTGAAACTCATACTTATAAATTCCTGAATGAAATAAGACGTACTGAAGAATCGGAAGCACTTTATAAGGTATCAAACCCGAAAAGTTCCGGCGATATGCTCGTATATATATGTGTTCTCGGAAGCGTAAGCTCTCCCGAAGGCTATCTGCTGATAAATTCGGATTTAGTTCCTGTAAGTTCTACCGCCTCGATAATAAAACGTCAGCTGTTTATAATTACTATTATACTTATATTCATAGCGGCGGTTATATCCGTGTTCCTTGCCGATATAATTTCACGTCCGATAGACAGAATAACAAAATCAGCGGAAAATCTCGCCAAAGGTGATTTGAATACTAAATTTGACGGTAAAGGCTATCTTGAGGCACAGAAACTTGCCGACACTCTCATGTATGCTGAAAAGGAACTTTCAAGAGTAGATACTATGCAGAGGGACTTGATAGCAAATGTGTCGCATGATTTGAGAACTCCGCTCACCATGCTGAAAGCCTATGCTGAAATGATTCGTGATTTATCCGGCGATAATCCGGTGAAACGCAATGAACATCTTGAAATAATAATCAATGAAACTGACCGTCTTTCAGCTATGGTAAATGATATTCTTGATTTATCGAAACTCGAAAGCGGTAAACAGAAAATGAATCCTACTGAATTTGAAATAAGTTCCAAAATGAAAGATATTATCGGACGTTTCAAGGGTGTTTCCGAAAAAATGGGTTATCATATACATTTCACACCTGATACGGAAAAAATAGTCTGCTGTGATGTCGGTAAGATTGAGCAGGTTATATATAATCTGATTAATAACGCTATAAACTATACCGGCGACGACAAACAAGTATACGTCCGTCAGATTAATAAACCCGACGGTGTTCTTATCGAGATTGAAGACACCGGCGACGGTATCGAGGAAGACAAAATCAAACTCATTTTTGACAAGTATTACCGTTCCGAAAATCATAAACGTGAAGTTGTCGGTACTGGGCTGGGTCTCTCGATTGTGAAAGTTATACTCAAAATGCACGGTTACGATTACGGCGTGAGAAGTACTATCGGTAAAGGTTCGGTGTTCTGGTTCAAAATAAACGGCGGAAAAAATTCGTAAAAAATATATCGTATTATGTAACATTTATTTTACAAAAATTTTACTTTTTTATCACCTGTTTTACACAAAAGCATTTTATAATAAAGACGCTGTAAGGAGAAATCCTGAAAGCTGTTTTTTCATAAGTGTCCGGACGTTTACCCCGACGCCGTACACTAAATCCCCAATAATCCCTATATCATGGCAAGTGGACTTCCTTAACCGGAAGTCCGTTTGTTTAACGTATGAAAAGGAGGATATATTTTATGAAAATTTCAGTTTATTCACGTGAGGAAATCGAAGAAATTATTGAATCCGGTCAGTTTCCGGAAAATACAGCCGTTATCAGTTATTATGACCCTGCTATTAAAAGAATCGACAAGGACTATACACACGTTGACTACTCCGGTGTGTGCGAAAACGTCTTTTACAGTGAACTTGATGACCTTGATATTGAGTGTCTGAAACCGAAAGGCTATACATATGATACATATTTTCCGGAAGCCGATAAAATGGCGGAATTTATATACAACGCCTACAATAACGGCATGGATATAATATGTCAGTGCGAATACGGTCAGAGCAGAAGTGCCGGTACTGCTTCTGCTATCTCGGAACACTTCTATAAAAACGGTATATGGATTTTTGCAGACTACAGACGCTATCCGAATCAGGTTGTATTTCACAAAGTTTATGATGCTCTTGAAAACTATAAAAAAAATAATACCTGATTTTCCGGAAAAGCTATTGACATTTCCGGAAATCCATGTTATAATATGTACAACCTTATCAAGAAGGACGGAGAAAACAGGTTCTATGATGTCCGGCAACCTTCCGTATCGGCGGAAAAGGTGCTAATTCCTGCGGTTTATCCGGAAGATGAGGAATTTCTTAGAAATTTATGCTCCGGTAAATTAATATCGGAGCATTTTCTATTATGGAGGTTTTATTTTTTTATGAGTAAAGTTTTTTTTACTTCTGAATCTGTCACTGAGGGTCATCCTGACAAAATCGCTGACCAGATTTCAGATGCCGTTCTTGACGCTATCCTTGAACAAGACCCCACCGGCAGAGTAGCCTGTGAAACCGCTGTCACTACCGGAATGATTCTCTGTATGGGTGAAATCTCGACTACTGCAAAAATTGATATTCCGAAAATTGCACGTCAGGTAGTAGCCGATATAGGTTATGACCGTGCTAAATATGGTTTCGATGCCCACACCTGCTCCGTTATAACAAGCATTGACGAGCAGTCAGCAGATATTGCTATGGGTGTCAATGAGGCTTTCGAGTACAGGGAAAACAATGACGAAAATGACGGTCTTTCAAACGGAGCAGGCGACCAAGGTATAATGTTCGGATATGCCTGCAATGAAACTCCCGAACTTATGCCACTTCCTGTTTCACTTGCACATAAGCTGTCCATGAAACTCACAGAAGTCCGCAAAGACGGCACACTCCGCTATCTCAGACCCGACGGCAAAACACAGGTTACTGTTGAATATATTGACGGTAAACCGTCAAGAATAGATGCAGTTGTTGTATCTTCGCAACATTCAGCTGATATTACTCTGAATCAGCTCCGCAAGGATATTGAAGAATACGTAATAAGAGCGGTTATACCGGAAAATCTTATCGACGACAACACAAAGATTTTCATTAATCCTACCGGACGTTTCGTTATCGGCGGACCTCAGGGCGACAGCGGTCTGACCGGCAGAAAAATTATCGTTGATACATATGGTGGCTATTCAAGACATGGTGGTGGTGCATTCAGCGGTAAAGACCCTACCAAAGTTGACAGAAGTGGTGCATATATGTCAAGATATATAGCTAAAAATATCGTTGCCGGTGGATTCGCTGACAAATGCGAAGTACAGCTTTCATACGCTATCGGAGTTGCTAAGCCGGTATCCGTTCTCGTCGATACTTTCGGTACTGGTAAAGTTTCCGAAGAAAAACTCTCCGAAGCTGTTTCAAAGGTATTCGACTTAAGACCGACTGCAATTATTGAAGCTCTTGACTTAAGAAAACCACAGTACAGACGGCTTGCTTCATACGGTCATATGGGTCGTGAAGAACTCGGCGTTGTATGGGAAAAAACTGACAAAGTAAATGCCTTAAAGGAGGAATTATTATGAATCACGTTGAAATAAAATTTGATAATGACATTCTTGCGGATATTCTGCATATTTCCGATTTCGGAAAATATCTCATCAAACTCGATACTGAAAGAGTTATCCAGCCACCGAAAAATTCCGTTGACGTTCTCGGTATGCTCTTCACACTCCTCGAAGAAAACCCCGAAACTCCGGAGGGTCGTGTATATAATGGCAATCTGGCGGAAATTCTCCACAGAACTATAAATAATCTTCCTGATGTTATCAACTCATTCAATAACATTGAAATTACTATCACTATTAATACTGAAGACGAAAACGGCAATATTACTGAATCCAAATCCGTTACAAATATAACCGTAACCGAAACCAAAGAAGAATTACCGATTGAAGAATAATAAACAAGGGCAGTCCCTAAGACTGCCCGTTTCAATATGTAATTCAATGAAAGGAATCGTTTTGAAGAAATTTATTTTATTCCTCACACTGCTTGTACTTACTTCATGCGGTAATAATAATAAACATTCCGGAAATCCCCTCGGAAGTGCTATCGTCACAACTACTACTGAATCCGCTGTTACTACGGAAATTCAGACTACTACACAACCGGTCACGAAAGTCAAACGCAACATAAAAAAGAAAATGTTGATAGATGTTCCGTACTACTCACAGCATGACTATCCAACAGGTTGCGAACTGGTAAGCACTTCAATGTTGCTTGCTTTCCTTGGATTCGATATAAAAGCCGGTGAACTCATTGAAAAGGGTTATCTTAATGCCGTCGACATAACCAAAGACAGTAAGGGAAGAAAACGTGGCGGAGACCCTGACAAAGTTTTTATAGGAAATCCGGAAAAAAATACCGGTTATGGCTGTTACAGCGGTGCGGTTGAATACGCTCTGAATAAATATCTGAAACCTCAGGAACATAAACTTAATAAGAAATATGAAATTACTGACCTCAAAGGCATGGAACTATCTGAAATATGTGCGGAATACGTCAGCGAAGGTGTACCGGTCATAGTATGGGCAAGCATTGATATGAAGCCTACTTTTATTAACCTCGCTAATAGCTGGATTATCGAAAAAACCGGCGAGCGTTATCTATGGAAATCAAATGAACATTGTCTCGTACTCACCGGCTATGATGAGGAATATTATTACTTCAATGACCCACTCGCACAAAAAGATACTCCGTATCTCAAACGCCTTGTTGAAAGACGTTACGGTGAAATGGGTATGCAAGCCATTGCAGTCATTGAAAATGAATAGTCATGAATGTAAATCGCCAATAATACAGTTTCTTAATTCAAAGTATTCGCCGTCATTCAGAGTTATTCTGCCGTAATATCTATCGTAATAATCGTCGTAATTGTCAAGTGTTCCGGAATCTTTGATTATCGCTCCTACTGCGTTTATACTTGAATATACGTACCATTCCGCTTCACCTTCGTATTCGTTGTAACCTACTACTCTGTAAGTACCTGCCGGTATGTCACGTCCTACTATGAACATACCGTCTGTTTTATGCGGGTCATTGACTATATCAGGGTACATATCGAGGTTATAGGCAGTACACCATGAGAAGTCAAGATAACCATTTCCGGAAATTTCTGCTATACGTGTACCGTCAAAATGTACGTATGCCGAGGAAATCTGATTTTCACAGTGTGGGTCTGCGTATATACCCTCTACACCGTGACCGTCTGATAATTCAGGTATGAAAATATATGTACCCTCCGGAATGTCAACGCCTATCTGATACGTTCCCGACGGAAATACTCCGTTTTCCTTGAATATCTCGTTTGTATCGTATACCGGTCTTTCCTCGTCAAAAAAAGGTAACGCTTCTTCTGCCGGTACTGTTTCTTCTATTAGTTCATAGCCGTAATCGTCGTATTCGTATTCATAGTCGTAATCGTAATCATAGTCATAATCATAGCCGTAATCATAATTATAGCTGTGATGATGGTCTATGTATTGTTGTACGTTTGGCTCGTATTCCAGTGGCGACTGAACATAAGTTCTCGTTACATTATGATTTATCGCAAGACCCATGGTCATAAAGCTGATACCCACAACTGAAATCGTACCAGCGAAAAGAAGCCGTAAGAACTTTTTACCTCGTTTGTTAAGTTTAAGTTTAGGTCTGGAAGCTCTTTCAGCTTTTAGGGCTTTGATATGATTAAGATGTTTTTCTGTTTTTTCGGTTATTTTTTGTTTCGTAGATTCTGTTTTTTCAGTTATTTTTTGTTTCGCAGATTTTGCAGACTTTATTTTTTTATATATCGTTTCAGACGGAGCAGGCATTACAATATGAGCAGGTTTTGCATTGGTTTTTACCGGCATATCGCAGTATTCGCATACGTCGCCGTGTACAGATGCTCCGCAGTGTTCGCATATAGTCATAAAATTCACCTCAGATATAATTTGTAATTCTTGATTATAAATTAATTATATCACGTATTGCAGAAATAATCAAGCTATATAATTCTTAAAAATATCTTAAAATAAAAAAACAGGATATTCCCGAAAGAATACCCTGAATTTCTTCAACGTAATTATTAAGCTCTTTCAACCTTGCCGGAACGTAAGCATCTTGAGCAAGCGTAAACATGACAAGGAGTACCCTTGACAACTGCCTTTACACGTTTAACGTTTGGTTTCCATGTTCTGTTAGTACGTCTGTGTGAGTGGGAAACCTTGATACCGAAAGTAACTCCCTTACCGCAGAAATCGCATTTTGCCATTAGACTGCACCTCCTTATCTGTTTAAAAAAGTCAACAGAATTAGTATATCATGTCTTTTCCG
>CAMWUB010000033.1 GCA_947177345.1 uncultured Ruminococcus sp.
GTCTGCTCTTTTTTTATTTGTCCGGAAATATTAAAAATATTCTCACATTTTCGTATAAAATATCATATAATAAAGTGTATCACAAATTCCTCTGTAGGTGCAGACTATTTAGGGGGAATCTTTTTGAAAAAATGTATTATTACAATGCCCTCTTACACCTATGTTATTAAAGGTGAAAAGCTCCTGAAATCAAGAGGGTATCCATGCGAAATAAGAAGAAATGATGCCACTTCAAAGGACGGCTGTGGTTATTCACTGCACGTTTTCAGCGACTGCCGGAATGCCGTCTCAATACTTGAAAGATATTCCGTTCCGTATACTACAAAGGAATACGGAGGTGTATAAATGATTATAAACTTCGATAACGCCGCCACTACTTTCCCTAAACCCGAAACCGTCAGGAAAACCGCTCTTAACGCTATCGAAAACTTCGGCGGAAATGCCGGTAGAGGTGGTCACGCACTCGCCATGAAGACTTCAGAAGCTATATTTTCTTCCCGTCAGACTATAGCCGATTTCTTTGGTGCAGAACCTGAAAATGTCGTCTTCACAATGAACTGTACACAGGCTATCAATATGGCTGTACAAGGTATAATGTCCGGTGGCGGACACGTTATTATAAGCGGTATGGAACACAATTCCGTAGCACGTCCGACGGC
This sequence comes from uncultured Ruminococcus sp., assembly GCA_947177345.1. Classification (GTDB taxonomy): domain Bacteria; phylum Bacillota; class Clostridia; order Oscillospirales; family Ruminococcaceae; genus Ruminococcus. The sequence continues at coordinate 660 of CAMWUB010000033.1, forward strand.
GGAACTCGCCCGCAATAAAAAAATAACACTTTCTGTAGCACAGGTCTACCCTGATGACCGCCGGACTATTGAAAGTTTCCGTTCACTTATCCACAAGGATACAAAAGCAATAGTATGTACTCTTGCCAGTAACGTGACCGGACAGATTTTACCATACAAGGAAATCGCACAGATTTGTAATGAAAAAAATATCTGTTTTATCGCCGACGGTGCTCAGGCTTGCGGAATACTCGATATAAAAATGTGTGACGGTATAAATATTCTGTGTACCGCCGGTCATAAGGGACTTTACGGCATAACCGGAACAGGTCTTCTTGTATCGGACGGAAAATATAAAATCAAACCTATAATTCAGGGTGGTACTGGAAGTGCTTCGTCAAGCCTGTATCAGCCGGATTTTCTGCCGGATAGTCTCGAAAGCGGTACACTGAATGTAACCGGAGCAATGACAATCAAAGCCGGTATTGAATTTATACAGAAAACAGGTATGAAAAAAATTTTCACCCATGAAGAGAGAATCTGCCGGACTTTTATAAACGCTTTACGCAAAAACAAGGATATAATTATTTACAGAAATCCGGAATCTTCATATGTTCCTATAGTATCATTCAACGTAAAAGGCGTAATGCCTGAAAAAGTTGCTGAAAAACTCGCCGGATACGGTTACTGTCTAAGAGCAGGCTATCACTGTTCTGCACTGGCACATACTCAATTAGGCACGGAAAACGGTACAGTACGTTTTGCACCGTCTGTTTTCAGCCGTGAAAGTGATACTGTTAAACTCGCTGAACTTATCAGAATTGTGACAGTTTCAGAAAAATCACACAAAACTATTGAAATTATCTGAATTTGTGGTACAATAATAATATAGGTATGCACATACAGAAATCTACAGAGGGCTATGCCCTCTTTACATAACTATAAACAAGGAGGTGGGCTTATGAAATTCCATGATATAACAGATGCTTTTCTTAGTATTCTTAGTACTCTCGAATTTAAAGATTTTATTGATATGGGTATTCTTGCATACATAATATATATAGCCCTTAAACTTATACGTGAAACAAGAGCCGGTCAGCTGGTAAAGGGAATTATGTTTCTTGTGGGAGCTTATTTTATAAGTAAATTCCTTAAACTCAAAGTAATTGAATACCTGCTAAAAGGTACACTGGATATAGGTCTGATAGCAATGATTATACTTTTTCAACCAGAGTTACGCCGTGCATTAGAAAAATTCGGACGTACCAAACTCGATATATTAAATTTCAGTTTCGGACAAGGTTCGGACAGCCTCACGAAAAAATGGGAATCCGCTATTGAGGCTATATGTGATTCATGCGTTGAATTATCCGCAACCTGTACCGGTGCATTGATAGTAGTAGAAAGACAAGTCAAATTAGGTGAACAGATTGAAACAGGTACTATTATGAACGCTCTGCCAAGTAAGGAAGTTTTCGGTAATATATTCTATCCTAAAACTCCGCTACATGACGGTGCTGTAATAATGCGTGACGGTATCATATTAGCGGCGGCGTGTTTTCTTCCGAAACCTCAGAACGATGCCATCATAAATAAAAAACTTGGTTCTCGACATCGTGCAGCAATAGGTATGAGCGAAAATTCAGACGCTGTAATAATAGTCGTTTCTGAAGAAACCGGTCAGATTTCCGTTGCTATGAACGGCGTTCTGACCCGTGACTATACCCGTGAAAAACTTAAAAATCTTCTCTATCAGACAGTTACCGATAATAAAAACCACTCGGACAATGAAAGGAGTAAGACCGAAAAATGAAATTTAATGATACTATACGTGAAATTTTTCACCGGAAAAGTCAGACAAATTTTTCACTTGCTATATACTCCGTAATAATAGCGATACTGGTATGGTTTTCTGTATCGCTTACGCTTTATCCGTCTGTGCCGAAAACTATAGAAAAAGTATCACTCGATTTAGCTATAGGAAGTACCGCCACATCTGACAGTACTTTAAGTGTAATTTCATGTAATACACAGGACGTAAAAGTAAAAGTAATCGGAAGCCGTACACAAATAGCTAACATAGACAGCGATACAATTTCAGCGTATGTAGATACGGATAATGTTTATTCAACCGGAAGAAAAAATCTTCCTATAAAAGTAAAAAGTAAAAACGGTATAGAATTTGAAGTATCATCTATAGAACCCTCAACGGCTGAAGTAGTCTTTGATAAATACGAATCTGTACAGTTTCCGGTACAGCCGAAAGTTCCGAATGTCAAATTCGACGGCAATAAAACTCTTAATTCAAATGAGTTTTCATGCGAACCGAATATTGTTACTATAACAGGACCTTCCTCGCAGATAAAGAAAATAAGTAATGTATATGCGGTGTCAAACCGTGAAATGACTCTTGATTCCTCACACGCACTGAGCAGTGACGAAATCCAGCTTTTTTCGGAAGACAATACTATTATTGACCAGTCGTCAATGACTTTCGATACAACCAATTTCCTTATAAATATACCTGTCCTGACCGTAAAGGAAGTAGGCGTATATGTCCAGATTATGAACGCTCCGCCAAGTTTTGACCAGAATGCACTTAATTTAAAGGTATCTACCGACAAGATAAAAATTGCTTCCAAAAACAGTCAGACAGAAATTCCGGACAAACTGGAAATAGGTAAAATTTCCCTCAGCGATATAACACTTGATTTTTCAAAGACTTTTAATTTAAGTGATGTGCTTGAACCTCAGAACTGTATAAATATGTCTGATACAACAAGTATAACCGTTTCTATAGATTCAGAAAACATAACCACAAAATCAATCACCCTTGACCAGAGCAGAGTTAATATAAGCAACGCTCCGGATGAATACGATTACAGTGTTATAACACAGAATCTTAATCTTGAAATTGCCGGTGATGCCGAAACGTTAGAAAAAGTAACTCCGAACGATATTGTTGCAGATGTAAACCTGCTCAATGCAAGTATTACTGAAGACCAGTTCACATATGATGTAATATTCTCGTGTCCTAAATATGATAATATATGGGCGATAACGAATTATAAGGTATCAATACAGCGTACACCTAAGGAAACTACTACTACTTTAAATAATACTATTGAACTTACACAGACAACAACAGCAGAAACTCCGGCACTTGACACAGAATAAATAATATGTTATAATATTAACTGTAAATTTACAGAAAGAAAGGTTACAAAAAAATGAAATCCATAAAAATTTTATGTGTATTTATTACCGCTTTTCTATGCGTGACCGCTGTTTCATGTGGCGATACACAGGAAGAATCAACAGAAAATTCAGGTACTTCAGTATCGGAAACTGAATCGGAAACTGAAACACAAACAGAATCCGATACACAACTGGAAGAAATTCAGGAAGAAGAAACTCGGGCTGAAACTTCTGCAATTCCTGAAGAAACAAAACCGGAAGAAACTTCCGAAACTGAAAGTATATCGGAATCAGAACCCGATACACAAGCAGATAATACAGGAAATGTTTCCGCATACGGTACAACCGCTGATATTAAAGAATATATAAAAACTACAGAAATAAAGCCTCCGTTATGGAAAGTAACTGACCCTGAAACACAAAATGAACTGTATGTAATGGGAACTATCCACGTTGTACCGTCCGGTTTTGACGGTCTGCCGGATTACGTCAAGGATATTTACGAAAATTCCGACGGTATCGCCGTTGAATACGATACCTCACAGCTTATGAGCGACATAAGGGCATTGATAGCATATCAGCAGATGTTCATATATGAAGACGGTTCAACAATTCAGGAACACATTTCAGATGAAACATATCAGAAAGCTAAGGAATATTTCGACAGTATAGGTGCTTATTCTGAAGAACTCGACTATTTTTCCGCAGGTTACTGGAATAATCAGCTTGAAAATCTTATGATATTACGCCTTGAAAATCTGAGTACAGACGGTATAGATTCACAGGCTATTGCACTCGCACAGAAAGACGGTAAAGAAGTAGTAAGCATTGAAACTCTTGAAACTCAGAAAAATGCCCTCGACGGTATGAGCGACGAACTCGTTGATTACGTCATGAATGAAATGCTTGACGATATAGATGATATAGACAATTATGCAGAAGAACTCGCTGAACTTTATGACTTATGGGCATCAGGTGATGTTGACCCCATGTTATCGGAAGAACTTGACGACATGGAAGAACTTCCGGAAGAACTCAAAGACGATTACGAAAACTACATGGACGTTATGCTTTTCAACAGAAATAAGGGTATGGCGGAAAAAGCCTCTGAATTTCTGAAAGACGGTAAAAATTATCTGTTTATGGTAGGCTCTGCACATTATGCCGGTGAAAATGGTGTTGATGATATTCTTTCCGGTATGGGCTATACTGTAGAAAAAATCCAGTAAAAAATATTACGGGAACTGCATAAAAAACAGTTCCCGTATTTTATTAATGATAATATGAATCAATACCGAGGTATTCTTCTAAAGTAAGTCCGCTGTTATATACTGCCGTTGCCGTTTCAACGCCTAAATAACGTATATGCCACGGTTCGTATTGATAACCGGTAATATTTTCCTTGCCCTTCGGATAGCGGATTATAAAGCCGTATTCGTGGGCGTGCTGTGCAAGCCATACAGCTTCCGGAGTATTCGCAAAAGAATCGCTTATATCATTTACATCTATTGCAAGACCTGTCTGATGTTCAGAATGTCCGGGACGTGCAGAAAATGTATCTGCTGATACCTTGCCGTGCCATGAAACATAATTATTATAAAGCGTATTCTGATAATCATATGAACGGTAGCCGGAAGACATATATATATTTAATCCCTCTTTAGAGGCGGAACTTGAAAGTTCTCCGAATTGCCTGACAGTAGTGGCATCCATTCCGGGATTATAGCTTGCCGGAAGTGCATAACTTTTATTGGCTATTAAAATTCCGTTTATATATGTAAGTCCATTTATCTGCTGAAAATCAGATTTATCAGTAACAGTTACTTTAATATCGGCTTTTACTGACGGATTATCTACACTTGTCACTGTTATGGTACAAGTTCCGGCAGATACCGCTGTAACATTTCCCCATTTATCGACAGTTGCCACTTTTTCGTCTGAACTCGTCCATACTTCGTCCTTATTAGCGACACTTGCCGGTAACATAGTTACGTATGATATATCTTTTCCGCCTGTTTTAAGATTCATTTCATATTTTGAAAGTTTTATTTCATTTATCCTGTTCTGTGTTTCAGGATTTCCTACAGTTACTTTTATTTCAGCTTTTACTGACGGATTATCTACACTTGTTACTGTTACTGTACAAGTTCCGGCAGATACTCCTGTAACATATCCCCACTTGTCGACAGTTGCTATTTTTTCGTCTGAACTCGTCCATACTTCGTCCTTATTAGCGACACTTGCCGGTAACATAGTTACGTATGATATATCTTTTCCGCCGATTTTAAGATTCATTTCAGATTTTGAAAGTTTTATTTCAGTTATCTTGTTCTGTGAGGTCGGATTTCCTACAGTTACTTTTATTTCAGCTTTTACTGACGGATTATCTACGCTTGTCACTGTAACTATACAAGTACCGTCTTCAATAGCTATGACATTACCCCACTTGTCGACAGTTGCTACTTTTTCGTCTGAACTCGTCCATATTTCGTCCTTGTTTGCGACACTGTCCGGTAACATGGTTACGTATGAAATATCAGTTTCACCTTTTTTAAGATTCATTTCATATTTTGACAATCTTATTTCATTTATTTTATTTTCATTGGTGGGTTTTCCTACAGTAACTTTTATTTCTGCTTTTGCTTCCGGATTATTTACGCTTGTTACTGTGACTATACAAGTACCATCAGCGATTGCCTTTACATTACCCCATTTATCGACGGTTGCTACTTTTTCGTCGGAACTTGTCCATATTTCGTCCTTGTTTGCGACACTTGCCGGTAACATGGTTACATATGATATATCTGTACCACCTTTTTCAAGGTTCATTTCATATTTTGAAAGTTTTATTTCCTTGATTTTTTCTTCTGCTCCTGAATTGCTTACTGTAACCTTTATTTCAGCCTTTATTTCCGGATTATCTGCACTTGTTACTGTTACGGTACAAGTTCCCTCGCCTATGGCTATTACATTACCCCACTTATCGACGGTGGCAATATTTTCATTGGAACTTGTCCATATTTCGTCTTTGTTGGCTACCTCTTCCGGAATCATTGTAACGTATGATATATCCATTTCGCCTGTTTTAAGATTCATTTCATATTTTGACAGTCTTATTTCTGAAATCTTTCCGGCTGGTACACTCGTGACAGTTGTAGTTGTAGTATCGGCAATGACTGTTGTAGTTGTAGTAGTTGTCGTTGTAGTAACAACAGGTGGTGCAGGCGTTGTTGCCTGTGTTCCTACTGATACATCAAGTGATGCGGTATATCCGGTAGTCGTTGTTGTAGTAGCCTCTGTTACTGTAGTTTCAGTAGTCTGTGTAGTAGTCGTTGTTGTAGTTGTATCTAATTCTTCCTGATTCGCAAGCCATGTTGTAAGATTCATTGTACCACCAGTTGACTTATATGCATAATATGAAAGTACTAAAGCGGCGTCTGTGGAATCAATCAACTTATCACCGTTTACATCTGCAACTAATTTCTGTTCAGGAGTAAGTATACTTGTTCCGTTGGTCGAAAGAAATGCATATTCCGTAAGTATAAGAGTAGCATCAATCGCATTCAGAAGACCGTCATTATTAAGGTCACCTAATCCCGATACAGCTGTACTTTCTGAAACTGCATATGTATTATTTATGTTTCTGTAATCGTTAACTGCCAATGTACTCAAACTTAAAGCCATTGACATAGCAAGTAATTTTTTTAAGTCCATAGTAATAGTAGTCCCCCTCTGAGTTCGTTATTACCATAATGAATATTATCATTAATGGTTAAGTAATATTATACCACAAAAATTTATGAAATAAAAGCTCTCCATGAAATTTTTGACATATTGTATAAAAAATCATGCTGAAATTTGGTCTATATGATTAATAATCATTATCTCTGATATATACAGAACCGCAGTCATTGAAAAAACTGCGGTTTCTGTAATTATTCTGTAATTATTTTATATTCCATATATTTTCCGCATAGTCTGCTATTGTACGGTCAGAGCTGAATTTTCCGGCGTTACACATATTAAGCCATTGTTTTTTCGCAAATGCCAATCTGTCGGAACTGTAATCGCTGTTTGATTTAAGTTTTGTTTCAACGTAACTTACAAGGTCACCGAGCAGGTAATAATGGTCAGGTGCGTGCCAGCTTGCACCGTCGAGAAGTGATGTATAAAGTTCACGGAAATCACCGCTACCACCGTCGGAAACAGTACCGTCAATGAGTGAAGATACTACTTTCTTAATCATAGGATTTTCAGCGAATACTTTTCTGCTGTCATATTCAGGTACTATCTTTTCGAGTTCCTCGACTTTTGCACCGAAAATATAATTATTTTCCTCGCCTGCCTCCTGAACTATTTCAATATTAGCACCGTCGTAAGTTCCGAGTGTAACAGCACCGTTCAGCATGAGTTTCATATTACCTGTACCGCTTGCCTCTGTACCGGCTGTTGAAATCTGTTCGGATATATCCGCACCGGCTACAAGTTTTTCAGCATACGAAACATTATAATTCTGTACGAATACCACTTTAATTAAATCTTTTGTTTCAGGGTCTGAAGATACTATTTTTCCGATTTCGTTTATATATTTGATTATAGCCTTTGCACGTCTGTAACCAGGGGCAGACTTTGCACCGAATATAAACGTTGTCGGGGTGAAATTCTTTATAGTACCGTCTTTTATGCCGTAATAAATCCATAAAATCGAGAACGCATTAAGAAGCTGTCTCTTGTATTCGTGAAGTCTCTTTATCTGAATATCAAAAACAGATTCCGGATTTACTTCTATACCGTCGTGTGCTTTTATGAAGTCCGCAAGCTGATTTTTCTTTTTCTGCTTTATTGATACGAATTTATTTAAAATTTCCTTATCATCGGCGTATTTTTCGAGTTCTTTCAGCATATCGAGATTTATAACCCACTCGTCAGTACCGAGAAGTTCCGTAATAAGTCCGGACAGTTCCATATTACAGAGTGCTAACCATCTACGCTGTGTTATACCGTTTGTTTCGTTGCGGAATCTTTCTGGATAGAGACTATACCAGTCGGCAAGAACAGTATCTTTTAAAATCTGTGTATGAATTTCAGCAACACCATTTATATGACTTGACGCATAACAAGCCATGTCAGCCATATGAATAAGTTCACCCTTGATAATCTTCATTTCGTTTATTTTAGACTTCTCAACACCTTTATTATATAACTCTGCAATAAGTGACTCGTTAATCTGTATGATTATAGCGTAAATTCTCGGAAGTACTTCCTCAACAAGACCTATCCACCATTTTTCAAGGGCTTCCTGCATTACAGTATGATTCGTATAATTAAATACTTTTTTAGCGATTTCAAGGGCTTTGTCGAATGTATAGCCCTCATTGTCAACAAGCTGTCTGATTAATTCCGGTATGGAAATTACGGGGTGTGTATCGTTCAGCTGTATTGATACATAATCCGCAAGGTTTTCGAGTGTGCCATGACGTGCCTTGTGTTTTTTAATAATATCAGTCAGCGATGCACAGCTGAAGAAATACTGCTGTTTAAGTCTTAATTTCTTACCCTCGTTTGTATCGTCGTTAGGGTACAGTACTCTTGAAATGTCTTCAGCGTATATCTTTTCTTTAGAGGCTTCAAGATAATTTTGACGGTTGAATGTATCAAAATCAAATTCCTTTACCGGTTCGGACTGCCACAAACGAAGTGTTCCGACGTTTTCTGTTTTACAGCCAAAAATAGGCATATCATACGGAACGGCTTTTACGGTCTGTCCGTTGAAATTGATTAATACTGTATCTTCTTCACATCTTTTTGACCAGCAGTCACCGTATTTAGTCCAGTCGTCTATATCCTCGCACTGACAGCCGTCAACTATTGACTGCTTGAAAAGTCCGTATTTATAGCGGATTCCATAGCCGTCGAGTGGCAAGCCAAGTGTTGCGGCACTATCGAGGAAACACGCTGCCAGTCTTCCGAGACCACCGTTACCAAGTGCGGAATCTTCTATTACTTCCAAATCCGCAAGGGATATACCCAGTTCTGAAAAAATTTCCTGAACGTCGTCATAAATTCCGAGGCACAGCAGATTATTATATACAGCACGTCCGACAAGAAACTCCATTGAAAGATAACCGGCTCTTCTCTTTGAAAGATGCTCCTGACGGCTTGTATTCCAGCGGTCTGAATAGAGTTCCATGACGGTATCGCCAAGAGCGTTATGAATCTCCTGTGGTGTAGCTGACTTTATATTTTTCGGAAGTTTGTCCGTAAATTTTTCCATAAAAATTTTTTTATCCATTGGTTTTTCCTCCAGTATTATTT
>CAMWUB010000034.1 GCA_947177345.1 uncultured Ruminococcus sp.
AGATTATTTTTATTTTACTTGATATTTTCTGTTTTTAATGCTATAATAAATTCATGTATAAATTCGTATCTTGTATGCGAAAAATTTTTTTATGGAGGATTCTAACCCTATGAAAGATAATAAAGGCAGTAAAATTTCCGTTCTCGGTGCTGGTAATGTAGGTGCGACTATCGCTTACACTTTTGCGGTACACGGCACCTGCTCTGATGTCGTTCTTGTTGACATCAATGAGGCTAAGGCTAAGGGCGAAGCTATGGATATACGTCATGGTATATCTTTCGCACATAATCTCGATATTACCGACGGCACATACGACGACATAGCAGGCTCTGATATCGTTGTTGTTACTCTCGGTATGGGCAGAAAACCTGGGCAGTCAAGGCTTGACCTTATGCAGAATAATGTTAACATCATAAAGCAGGTTATGCCGAATGTTGCTAAAATCGCACCTGAAGCTATCTATGTCGTTGTAAGTAATCCTGTAGATATTCTTACATACGCTATCTTACAGTGTACAGACCTCAAACCCTCACAGGTTATCGGTTCAGGTACTATCCTTGACAGTGCAAGACTTCGTTCCGATATTGCCGAAAAGGCTTGTATCAGTCCGAAAAGCATTCATGCGTATATGTTCGGTGAACATGGTGATACTTCTTTTGTTCCGTGGTCTACTACTAACATCGGTGGCATGAATATGTTTGATTACTGGACTTCAACAGGTCGTTCACTCGAAGAACTCGATACCGACGCTATAGAAAAAAATGTCCGTGCAGCTGGCGGTGAAGTTATCAAGAGAAAAGGTGCAACTTTCTATGCTATCGCCCTTTCCGTAAACAAAATCTGTGAAACTATTATCCGCAATGCTAACAATATTCTTACTGTTTCTACCCTCACACATGGCAGATATGGTATCGATGATGTATGTCTCTCACTTCCGTGTGTTGTCAATGGTCACGGTATCGCCGGTGAAGTAAATCCACCTCTCCTTGACGAAGAACTCGAAAAACTCCGCAAGAGTGCTGATACTCTGAAACAGTTTATCGCACAGATTGATTTCTGAAAATAACTGACTATCAGCGGAAAACCGTTTATTTTATGGTTTTTCGCTGTTATTTTTAAGAAAGGATATTTTTAAAATGAATTATGCTGAAGAATCCCTGAAAAAACATTACGAATGGAAAGGCAAAGTTGAAGTTATATGTCGTACTCCTCTTGAAACTACTGAAGATTTATCCCTTGCCTATACCCCTGGTGTAGCTCAACCCTGTCTTGAAATTCAGAAAGATGTACTCAAAAGTTATGACCTCACACGCCGTTCAAATCTCGTAGCCGTTGTGACCGACGGTACTGCTGTTCTTGGTCTCGGCGATATAGGTCCGGAAGCCGGTATGCCTGTTATGGAAGGCAAATGTGCTTTATTCAAGGCTTTCGGTGATGTCGATGCTATCCCTCTATGCATACGTTCCAAATCGGTTGACGATATTGTAAATACTGTAAGACTTCTTTCCGGTTCTTTCGGCGGGGTCAATCTCGAAGATATTTCCGCACCTCGTTGTTTTGAAATCGAAAAAAAACTTAAAGAATATTGTGATATTCCGATTTTCCATGATGACCAGCATGGTACAGCAGTAGTTACTCTCGCCGCTATGCTGAACGCTCTCAAGCTTACCGGAAAACATATTGATGATATCCGTGTTGTTACAAGCGGAGCAGGTGCAGCAGGTATCGCAATTATTAAACTCCTTATTTCAATGGGTCTTAAAGATGTCGTTCTCTGTGACAGAAAAGGTGCTATTTATCAAGGTCGTACTGAAGATATGAACCCTGTAAAAGAAGAAATGGCTAAGATTACCAACAAACAATTAAGAAAAGGTTCTCTCGCTGAAGTTATAAAAGGTGCTGACGTTTTCATAGGCGTTTCCGCTCCGAACTGTCTCACAAAAGATATGGTAAGGTCTATGGCTAAAGACCCTATTATTTTCCCTATGGCTAATCCTACTCCTGAAATTATGCCTGAAGATGCTATTTCTGCTGGTGCTGCTGTTGTCGGTACGGGCAGAAGTGATTATCCGAATCAGATTAATAACGTTCTTGCTTTCCCTGGTATTTTCAGAGGTGCGTTGGATGTCCGTGCAAGTGACATCAATGACGCTATGAAAATCGCTGCCGCTAAAGCTATCGCTTCTTTCGTAACTGATGACAAACTTTCTTCCGATTATATCATACCAAGTGTACTTGATAAGTCTGTTGCAAAAGCTGTCGCCGAAGCCGTAGCTCAATCCGCTCGTGATACCGGCGTTGCAAGATTATAATATATTTTTTACCCCCGGACAGTCTTATTTATTTCTGACTGTCCGAATTTTTCAAAAGGAGTCTTTTTTATGGGTCTTAATGATACACCTTCCGGCGAAAGAATCCATATCGGTTTCTTCGGAAAAAGAAACGCCGGTAAATCAAGTCTTGTAAATGCTATCACCGGTCAGGAACTCTCTGTAGTTTCCGATATAAAAGGTACTACTACTGACCCAGTTTCTAAATCTATGGAATTACTTCCTCTCGGTCCGGTTGTTATTACCGATACAGCCGGTTTTGACGATTCCGGCAAATTAGGTGAAATGCGTATCCGAAAAACTAAACAGATTCTTAATAAAACTGATATTGCTGTTCTCGTCGTCGACAGTCAAGAGGGTATTTCCGATTATGATAACGAACTTATCAGACTATTTGAATCTAAAAATATTCCGTATATTATCGCCTACAATAAATCCGATATTGAAAATGTTCCATGTGGAACAATCCAACCAAACAACTCAAATTGTTCCACGTGGAACAATTCTTCTGAACAGAAATCTAAAATGTTCCACGTGGAACAATCTGAAATGAAAACTAAAAATGTTCCACGTGGAACAATTGAAATTTCCGTAAGTGCCTTAACACATTATAACATTCACGAACTGAAAGAAAAAATTGCTAATCTCTATATCTCGGAAAATAAAAAATTTATCCTCAGAGATTTAATAAATCCCGAAGATATTATTATACTTGTCACACCTATTGACGAATCCGCACCTAAGGGAAGACTTATTCTACCTCAACAAATGACTATCCGTGATATTCTCGATTCTGATGCTATCGCTGTCGTGACTAAAGAATTTCAATTGGCGAAAACTCTTCAAAAATTTCCTGCTCCTAAAATGGTTATCACTGACAGTCAGGCTTTCGGTTACGTCAGTAAAATAGTTCCGGAAAATATTCCGCTTACATCTTTTTCTATTCTTATGGCTCGTTATAAAGGTTTTCTCCAAACCGCTATAAAAGGTGCGTCAGCTATTCAGAATCTAAATGACGGTGATAATATTCTTATATCCGAAGCCTGCACACATCACAGACAATGCGGTGATATAGGTAGTATAAAATTACCGGCATTACTGAAAAATTTTACCGGAAAATCATTAAATATACATTTGTCTTCCGGTACGGATTTACCTGATGATTTATCCGGTTTTAATTTAATTATTCATTGTGGTGGTTGCATGATAAATGAACGTGAATTAACTTCCCGTATGAATTCAGCTATTCAACAAAATATTCCGTTCACAAATTACGGTATCGCTATAGCTCTTATGAATGGTATTCTGAAAAGAAGCATTCAAATTTTTCCAGATATGGTCAGTCTGTTATGAAAAAACGTATTCCATATATAACCGGATTTTTCCTGTTCCTAATTACTGAAGTTTTAATAGCTTTATTTATCCACGGCGGTTTTATCAGAAACTATTTCGGTGATGTTATTGTAGTATGGGTTGTCTACTGTTTCGTAAAAATGTTCCACGTGGAACAAAATTCATATATTACCGCTCTTGGTGTATTGATTTTCTCCTTTCTTGTTGAATTTCTACAATATATTCATATTGTTGATATCCTTGGTCTCGGAAACATTAAATTTTTCCGTGTACTTATCGGAACAAGTTTTTCTTTTATTGATTTACTTTGCTATTTAACCTGTACTCTCGTTACAATCGTTATTATTTTTCTTAAATCAAAATTCAAAAAACATTTTACTTCCTGACAGAATATAATAAATAAATCCGTTAATAATAGTATCAGAAAATTTTCAACACAGGGAGTGAATATTATGTCTGTAAAACGGGGAGAAATTTATTATGCTGACCTTAGTCCGGTTGTCGGCTCGGAACAGGGTGGTATAAGACCAGTACTTATTGTCCAGAATGATATCGGTAACAAACACAGTCCGACTGTTATCGCTGCTGCCATAACAAGTCAACGTGATAAAACTCATCTTCCGACACATATCGAAGTACAAGCGGATAAGTGTGGTCTCGCTAAGGATAGCATTGTCCTTCTTGAACAAATTCGCACTTTGGATAAAAAACGTCTCAAGGATAAAATGGGTGAACTTGACCTTGGTGCTATGAACAAAGTAAATACCGCTCTTTCTATAAGTTTCGGTCTTGGTATAACCTGAAAAAAGTCCCTTATTTTAAGGGACTTTCTTTTTTTATCAAAAAATTTCATGACTACTTAATTTCCTGCATATTTGTCCTATTTTTTTCATATCCTGTAAAGACGAATCAACAACATCTGAAAGGGTGATATTATGGGTCTTACGGATAAAGAAGCTTCGGCAAGGCTTAAACAAGATGGAAAAAATGTACTCGATAGTGGAAAAAAAACAAGTCCGGTCATGATTTTCTTCAATCAATTCAAGGACGTTATGGTTATGATTCTCCTTGGTGCTACCGTTATATCGGTTCTTCTTGGGGAAATCTCCGATGCTGTGACCATAATTCTTATAGTTCTTCTTAATGCTATTCTCGGTTTTATTCAGGAATACAGAACCGAACACACCTTAGAAGCTCTTAAATCTATGACTTCCCCTACCGCTAAGTGTTATCGTGACGGAATCCTTAAGGAAATTGATGCCTCCGAACTTGTAGTAGATGATGTCATAGAAATTGAAGCCGGTGACAGAATACCTGCTGATTGTGTTATCCTAAAATCTTTCGGATTCTTCGCAGATGAGGCTATGCTTACCGGTGAATCTGAAGCCGTTCCTAAAATAACAGGTCTTACTAATGATACTGACAATTCGCTGAACAAAGACAATATTGTTTACTGTGGAACATCTGCTACTAAAGGCGTATGTCGTGCTAAAGTTATCGCTACCGGTAAACGTACTCAAATGGGCAGAATTTCTGAAATGCTCTCCGATATAGACAAGGAAATGACACCACTTCAAAAACGTCTCGCAGAACTCGGAAAAGTTGTTGCCATAATATGTCTTGTAGTCTGCGTAGCCGTTTTCGTCGCCGGTGTACTCCGTGGTGAAGATGTATTTGAAATGCTTATGACCGGTATTACTATAGCTATTGCAGCTATTCCGGAAGGTCTTCCCGCAACTGTCACTATCGCTCTTGCCCTCGCTGTCAATCGTATGCTAAAACAAAAGGCTCTTGTTAATAAACTCCATAGTGTCGAAACTCTCGGTTGTGCTTCTGTAATATGTTCCGATAAAACAGGCACTATAACCGAAAACAAAATGACTGTTACTGAAATATCTACTGTAGATGAAAGTTATTATTTCAGCGGTATGGGCTATCGTATAAATGGCGGTCTTACCAAAGGCAAGGAAAATATCTCTGTAAATCCACAAAATGAAAAATCTCTTATGGAATCCCTACGATGTGGTGTTTTATGCTCTACTGCTACTATAACTTCAATGAAACAGACTAAAAGTCGCAGTCGTGGAAATCTTACCGGAAAAGGTGAATGGCAAGTAACCGGTGACCCTACTGAAATTGCTTTACTTATCGCCGCCTCTAAAGCCGGTATTACTAAAGAATCCCTTGAAATGACTTTCCGCAAGCTAGATGAATATCCATTCGACAGTGAAACTCGTTTTATGGCTGTACACTGTTCTGTTAATTCAGAAAAAAGAATATATTTCAAAGGTGCTGAAGAAGTTATCGTACCAAGATGCACTCAGTATATGAATGAATCTGGCGAAATAAAAACTCTTACTCCTAAAATCAGGCGTGAAATCTCTCAGAAAGTAATAGAAATGTCAGATAAAGCTTTAAGAGTTCTCGCTCTCGCTTACTGCTTATCTGATTCTTTAGACCCTCAAAAAACTAATCTTGTATTCCTTGGTCTATCCGGTATGATTGACCCACCTCGTGAAGAGGCTAAAACTGCTATAAGAAAATGTTCCAACGCCTCTATTAAAACTGTCATGATTACCGGTGACCATATTAATACCGCTGTTGCTGTAGCTAAAAAAGCAGGTCTGCTTAAAGGCGGTAAGGCTATGACAGGTGCGGAACTTGATAAAATGTCAGATGCGGAACTTGACAGGGAAATACATAAATATACCGTCTTCGCAAGAGTAGAACCCATTCATAAACTCAGAATCGTAAGAAGTTTTAAACGTCGTGGTGAAATCGTTACTATGACCGGCGATGGTGTAAATGATGCTCCTGCTATAAAAGAAGCTGATGTCGGTGTTGCTATGGGTGTTACCGGCACTGATGTTACAAAACAAGCCGCTGATGTTATTCTCCTTGACGACAATTTAGCAACTCTTGTAAATGCCGTCGAACAGGGTAGGTGTGTTTACTCAAATATAAGAAAATTTGTCCGGTATCTGCTGTCTTGTAATATAGGTGAAGTACTTACAATGTTCTTAGGTATTCTTATGGGTATGCCTATTATTTTACTTCCTGTTCAGATTCTTCTTGTTAATCTCGTTACTGACGGTCTTCCGGCTATTGCACTCGGTCTTGAACCTCCGGAAGACGACATTATGACAAAACCTCCAAGAAAATCTACAGAAGGTTTTTTCTCAGATGGTCTTATGGGTAAAATTATATTCCGAGGTGTATTTATAGGACTTTCAACTCTTGCATCATTCGCTGTGACTATGCGTACCGGCGGAACTATTGAAGCAGGTCGAACCGCTGCCCTGATTACTCTCGTAATGTCCCAGCTTATACACGTTTTTGAATGCAAATCAGAAACAAAATCAATCTTTAAAATAAAATTCTTCAATAATATTAAACTTGTTCTCGCTGTACTCGTATCTTTAGGAGCACTCGCATTAGCTGTAACTTTTCCACCTTTACAGACGGTCTTTGAAACTGTAACTCTCACTTCAAATCAATTTCTTATTGCTTTGGGATTCAGTATCGCTATTCCCGTTATAAGTGCTATTTTTCAATAATATAATTTCAATGTGGATTGTTCCACGTGGAACATTTTTATTCCTCATTTCAGATTGTTCCACGTGGAACATTTTAAAATTTCCAGTAATATAATTAACGCTCAGTGAAATAATAGTATCAAGTAAATTGTTCCACGTGGAACATAAACGGAGGTTTTTTATGGCTGAATACATTTCACAAGGAGTTTTTATAATTCCAGATACAGTAAAAATTGAAAGTTATGCATCAGTAGTAGGTTCTAAAGAGGGTGAGGGAAATTTAGGTAAGTATTTCGATGAGATAATAGAAGATAGTCATTTTGGTAAAAGTTCGTGGGAAAAAGCTGAGAGTCGATTTCAGCTTGAAGCGGTAAGTCTTGCAGTTCGTAAAGCTAATATAACAAAAGAAGATATTGATATAATATGTTCCGGAGATTTGATAAATCAGTGTATCGGCTCGACTTATGGATTACGTGAACTTGAAATACCATTTTTAGGAATTTATGGAGCGTGTTCCACAATGGCAGAGGGACTTATAATATCGTCACTGCTTACGGATAATAAAGTAGCAAAAAGATCTATAGCGGTTACATCTTCGCATTTTTCGACTGCTGAAAGACAATTTCGTTTTCCGCTATCGTATGGTGGACAGCGAACACCTACAGCACAATGGACTTGTACGGCATCTGGTGCGGTACTGCTTTCCGATACCAACGGTACTATAAAGATAGTTGGTGGCTGTATCGGAAAAATTACAGATATGGGAGTAAACGACATAAATAATATGGGTAGTGCTATGGCTCCTGCCGCCGCCGGAACTATTCAGCGTTATCTGAATGCAACTGGTACTAATCCTGAAGATTATGATTTTATAGTCACCGGCGATTTAGGAATAGTGGGAAGTAGATTACTGATTGAGTTTCTACAGAAACAGAACATAGATATTTCAGAACAACATCAGGATTGTGGGTGTCTGATTTTCGACAGCGAAAAACAGGATACACATTGTGGTGGGTCAGGATGTGGTTGTAGTGCGAGTGTTCTGTGTGGATATTTTCTGCCTATGCTGGAAAACAATACCGCAAAGAATATTTTGTTTATTGCTACAGGTGCATTGATGTCGCCAATGTCATTACAGCAAGGCGAATCAATTCCGACAATTGCACACCTTGTACATCTGAGAAAGGACTGAATTTTATGATATTATGGGCTTTAGTAAAAGCGTTTCTGGTAGGCGGTATAATATGTGCTATCGGACAGCTTTTAATTGACTATACAAAACTTACTCCGGCACGAATACTTACAAGTTTTGTAGTTACCGGAGTAGTACTTTCTGCAATTGGAATTTATAAACCGCTTGTTGACTTCGCCGGAGCAGGTGCATCTGTACCGCTTATGGGTTTCGGAAATCTTCTTGCAGAAGGTGTCCGGAAATCAATAGAAGAGGACGGTTTTTTAGGAGTATTCACTGGCGGACTTACTTCAGCATCTGCCGGAATAACAGTCGCCTTACTTGCCGGACTTTCTGCATCGGCGGTATTCCGACAGCGTGATAAAAGTTAATATATAAATTGAACATTGGACTATACAATATGAAAATGTTCCACGTGGAACATTTTATATGTGTCGACACGACAAAGGCATTTCCGGAATGGAAATGTCTTTAATTTATCCGATTTATTTTTTCTTTCCAGTCGACGAAAAGCCGACTATTTTCAATAAGTTTAACTGCGGAAAGTGCATTTTCGTCATAAGTCTTGTAAAAAGCTCCGGAATCTGAACCGGCATCCATGATAGTGAACCATTTTTTAACGTCAGATACCAGACATTTATAGGTATAGTAAAAACTGTCGATAACATCGAGATTGCTACCGTCATCACGTAAACTGTCATAATCTTCACTGTTTAAATCTATTCCGGAAATATATTCAGATAACTTCTGTGTATCTTCCGCCGAAAGACTCCCTATATTTTCAAGATTCTCCGCAAGTTCCCACGCTGAACTGTCCCGGCCGTCGAATTTCCTTGCAAACTCATAATTACAATTATTTTCCATAGTGCAGACCGTTCCGTCATTCTGCACTACGAAATAATATTTAATATCTGAATCAGTATATTTTTCATCCTGATAGTTATGTAAAATAGTTGCATAGAAAATAATTTTATCCATATCGCTTCCTTCTGAACTTTCCGGACTTACTTCATTTTCAATCTTTCCGCAACCTGTCAGAAGCATCATGATACAAATAATTAAAACGTTCAGTATTTTTACAAACTTACACGCCATATACATTCACCGTCCTCGCAGTTTACGACTACCCAGTCGAATTTTTTTGATACAATATAGAAATCTGTAATAAAGTAGATTTCCGAAAAAGATGTCAGAATTTCAGAAATTTCACCCTCATATACCCAGCCGTCCGCAACAATACCGTAACATTTTTTATTGTCGGAATAATCCGGAACAAGACTTTTCATAGAATCAATATCAGTATCATTATAACGTAAACGTGTTGTATCTGATTTATCAAGACTTTTACGAAAATTCAACCATGCATACGACAAATCAATTTTTTCAGGTTCTGAATATCTTATATTCCTATCATACTCAAAAAATGTATAATAAAATTTCCGGAGAATATTTTCATACGAAAACTTTGATATCTCGTGGAACTTCCGACGATTAATATTTTCTTCTTTTACAGTATTTTCAATTTCATTCCGTATTCTGTAACGTTCTTTTTGTGTTGTATGTAAGCCCATTCGATTTAATCTCCTTATTGTAAAATTTTCTATCATTATATCATATATAAAACCGGAAATCAAGAAAAAATAAATATATTATCTGTATTGTAATATTACAACAATTTATCCGATATAAAT
>CAMWUB010000035.1 GCA_947177345.1 uncultured Ruminococcus sp.
ATAAACGGTTTTGAATTTCCGTTCACTTGTTAGACGGTTCAGGTGTGAAATTATCTCACAGAAAATCTCAGATTTGTATTAATGTACAAAAATATTCATGAATTTTTATATATTATGACTATACAAATGTGAAAAATTTATGGAAATTCATGTTTAAGTAGCGGTTAACACTTGAAAAAACGTTTTATATATGCTATAATAACTTATTACCTGATTTTGATTGATTGTGAGGAATCTTGTTTTGATTGAAAATGATATTACTATAAATGAAGTAAAGAAAATTTTATCTGATAAAAAACGTCTGGCATACGTCCGGAGTTTCGGGTGTCAGCTGAACGTTTCCGACGGTGAAAAAATAAAAGGTCTTTTGAAAAGAATCGGATATGATTTCACTGACGACGAAAAACAAGCGGATATTATAATTCTTAATACGTGTGCTGTCAGGGAGAGTGCCGAAGAAAGAGTTTTCGGAATCATAGGCAGTATGAAGAAACTCAAAGAGGAAAAACCCTCGCTTATAATGGGACTCGCTGGCTGTATGACCGCTCAGGAACACGTTGCAGAAAAAATAAAGAAATCATATCCGCAGATTGATTTTATTATGGGAACTTCTGCAATAAATTCATTGCCGAAACTGCTTCTTGACTGTCTGAAAGGTGAAAAATTTTCCGCTGATACCGGTGAATACGACGATTTTTCAGAAAATCCGGAGCAGGTAAGGGAAAGTACTTTCAAGGCATCTGTACCGATAATGTTCGGCTGTAACAATTTCTGTACTTATTGTATAGTACCGTATGTCCGTGGACGTGAAAGAAGTCGCAAGCCGGAAGATATTATAAATGAAGTCAGAAATCTTGTCAGTAACGGTTATAAGGAAATAATGTTACTCGGACAGAATGTCAATTCATACGGAAAAGACCTCGGAAATAATATGACTTTTCCGGCATTGCTCCGTGAAATAAATAAAATCGACGGTGATTTTATAATCCGATTCATGTCTTCACACCCTAAAGACGCATCACAAGAACTTATAGACACTATTTTCAGTTGTGATAAAATCGCAAAACATTTACATCTGCCGTTGCAGAGCGGTAGTAATAGTGTACTCGAAAGAATGAACCGTCGTTACACAATTGAACAGTATTCGGAAACAGTCGACTATATAAGAAGTAATGACCCTGATTTTTCGCTGACTACCGATATTATAGTAGGATTTCCGAACGAAACAGACAGTGAATTTCGTGAAACTCTGGACATAATAAAGCGTATCCGCTATGATAATATCTATTCTTTCATATATTCGAGACGGACAGGTACAAAAGCATCTGAAATAGTCGATACCATACCAGAAGAAGTAAAAAGTCTTCGTATGCGTGAACTTCTTGAAATACAACGTGAGGTATCGACGGAAAATTATAAACGTTTTGTCGGTCGCCGTATGCGTATACTCGTTGACGGCGTTTCAAAGAAACGTACCGGCTATATCACCGGAAAAAGCAACGAATTTATAATAGCCGAATTTGCAGGGGATAAATCTATGATAGGTAGCTTCGTGGAAATAGAAGTCACCGATTCTATGAACTGGGCAGTTTCCGGCAGAATTATATAAAAACTTTAAGGATAAAAGGAGAATTTATTTATGGATAACATTATCAGACTTACAAGGGAATTAGGAAAGGCACTCCAGCAAGATGACAGATACATTGCCTATGCTCTTGCTAAGCAGGTAAATGACGAAGATGAGGAACTTCAATCTGAAATAACACGGTTCGATGAACTCCGTGCAGAAATGCGTAACGCTATGAGCGTTGAAAATCCGGATTTTGACAGAATCAACGCCATTGACAAGGAAACAAAGGCACTTTATCAGAAAATAATGAGTAATCCGCATATGATTGTATTCAATTCTACACAGAAGGCTCTTGAAAAACTGGTCAGCGATATGAATCAGATTATCACTATGTGTGCTAACGGTAAAGACCCTGAAACGTGTGAAATTCCTGAGGGCTGTGCCGGAAACTGTTCCGCCTGCGGAGGTTGTGGCTGATGAATATCGACAGAAAAAAAGTATCTGCCATGATGCGACAGTATCTTGAAATAAAAGATAATTATAAGGAATGTATATTATTTTTCCGTGTAGGTGATTTCTATGAAATGTTTTTTGATGATGCCCTGACGGTCTCAAAAGCAATAGAGCTTACCCTCACCGGCAAGGACTGCGGACTTGAAGAACGTGCTCCTATGTGTGGTGTACCGTATCATGCGGTAGATACGTATATAAAAAAACTCGTTGATTTAGGTTTCAGGGTAGCGGTATGCGAACAGCTTACAGAACCTACATCGAGTAAAGATATAGTAAAACGTGATGTAATACGGGTTATCACCCCCGGAACGCTTACAGATAGTGCCATGCTTGACGATAGCCGGAATAATTATATATGCAGTATCTTCTATGATAGCTATAACAGGATATGTGCGGTAGCATCGGCGGATATTTCCACAGGTGAGGCATTTTTGAGTATCATGGACGGTAACGACATTGAAGCAGAAATTATAAACGAGCTTTCAAGATGTCAGCCTGCTGAGATTATATTTCCTGAAAGTTTTCTTTCACTGAAAAATGTATGTAATTTTATAAAATTACGTTTGAAATGTACGGTTACATTGAGGGATAAGGAACGTTTTTATCCGGCAGGGAATCACGGTATAATAGAAAGCGTTTTCAGAAAGTCACCGGAGGAGCTGGGAATAAGTAGTTACGGTGCGGATTGTTCAGCGGTATGCGGATTATTTGACTATATAAACGATACGCAGAAGACATCTGTTTCACGGTTCACTACACTGGAAATACTTAAAGAAGATTCTTTCATGGGACTTGATTTGAATGCACGTCGTAACCTTGAATTAACAGAAACGCTCCGGAATAAAGAACGGAGAGGGTCATTATTATGGGTACTCGATTCCGCTAAAACCTCAATGGGTCGGCGACTTCTTAAAAACTGGATTGAACAGCCTCTGAAAAGTCCGGCACGTATAATAGAACGTCTCGACGCTGTGGAGGCACTCAAAAGAAAAAGCGTTGTATTATATGAGTTGCAGAATTTATTATCCGGTGTATATGACCTTGAAAGACTTATGACGAAAGTAATGTATAAACGGGCGAATCCACGTGACCTTAAAGCACTTTCAGCGACGGCAGTTAAATTACCATTCATAAAAAAGGAACTCGAAAAACTGGACAATTCAAAATTACTGACAAAGTATAACAATGATATTTCCGGACTTGACGAGATTGTAAAACTTGTCGAAAAGGCAATAACTGACGAACCACCAGTATCAGTAAAGGACGGCGGAGTAATAAAAGATGGTTTCAACAGCGAGCTTGATAATTTACGTCATATAATGAATAATAATCAGGAAATAATTGATACAATTCTTAATATCGAACGTGAACGGACAGGAATAAAGAATCTAAAAATAGGATTCAATAAAGTATTCGGCTATTATTTAGAGGTCACACGTTCATATTATGAATATATTCCAAAGGAATGGACTCGGAAACAGACTCTTGCAAATGCGGAGAGGTTCATAACAGAGGAACTCAAAAACGCTGAAAACTCTATACTTGGTGCGAAAGACAAGGCTTTAGCACTGGAAGCAGATATTTTTATTGAAGTCCGTGACTATATTGCTACTATGCTTGAAAGGGTTCAGCGGACGGCGGTAGCAGTAGCATCTGTAGATGTTCTGTGTTCGTTTGCGGACGTTGCTATAAGAAATCTGTATGTAAAACCGGAAATATCGCTTGACGGTTCAATTGACATAAAAGCAGGCAGACACCCTGTAGTTGAAGTAATGCTGGAAGAAGAATTATTCATTCCGAATGATGTCTATATTGATAAGAAAAATAACAGAATGTCTATTATAACAGGACCTAATATGTCAGGTAAGTCGACGTATATGCGACAGACCGCATTAATAGTACTCATGGCACAGATTGGTTGCTTTGTTCCGGCGGATTCCGCAAGAATATCAATAGTAGACAGGATTTTCACCCGAATAGGTGCATCAGATGACCTTACAGCCGGACAAAGTACATTTATGGTTGAAATGAGTGAAGTAGCCGATATACTGAAAAATGCCACACCGGACAGCCTTGTTATTCTCGACGAGGTAGGACGTGGTACATCTACATATGACGGCGTAAGTATAGCACGTGCGGTAGCTGAGTATATATGTACTTCAAAGAAATTAGGTTGTAAAACTCTTTTTGCTACACACTATCACGAACTTATCGGACTTGAAAACGAACTTGACGGCGTTAAGAATTACAGTATAGCAGTTAATAAGCGTGGTAGTACGATACGCTTTTTAAGAAAGATAGTCCGAGGCGGTATTGACGAAAGTTATGGTGTGGACGTTGCAAAACTTGCGGGACTTCCGACAAAAGTAATCAATCGTGCGAAAGAGATTCTGACAGAAATGGAAGATACACATAATACACATATCGGAAATACTGCCGGTAATGAAAGCAATCAGATAACTTTTGACAGTATAAATCATGAAACAGTACTTGATATGCTCCGCAAAACAAATATCGACGAACTGACAGACAGTGAATGCAGAATGTTACTTAATGATTTGATTGAAACTATAAAATAATTACTGTAAAAACAAAATGGAGGATTTTAAATGAAAGTAAAAAAATTAATGGCTATGGCATTGAGTATGAGCCTTACACTCTGTGCCTGTGCCGAAAAAAAACAATCAGTTGAGGACAGTTCAGAAGAGCCGTCTACAGAACCGATAACGGAAGTTACTGAACCTGTAACCGAGCCACCTGCTCCGGAAAAGACTGTACCGGAAAAAGTACTTGAAAGAATGTCATTGCATGATAAAGTTTGTCAGATGTTCATTACAACACCTGAACAGCTTTCCGGTTATGATATAGTTACGCTTTACGACGATATTGTAGCGGATTCGATAGCAAGCTATAACATAGGCGGACTTATAATGTTTTCGGAGAATCTTGAAACTACTGAACAGACTTCGCAGATGATAAGTGATATACAGGAATGTGCATTAGCTGATAGCGGAATAGGAATGTTCATGTCAGTTGACGAGGAGGGCGGAACAGTCGCAAGAGTTGCCGATACACTCGGAACTACAGCATTTGAGGATATGGCGGTATATGGTGAACAGAATGATTCACACGTATCTTATGAAATAGGTTATCAGATAGGAACAGACCTCAAAGCACTTGGATTCAATCTTGACTTTGCACCGGTTGCAGATGTTGATACTGTTGAAGAAGATACAGGATATTACAGCGAACTCGGTGACCGTATTTTCAGCAGTAATCCTGATATAGTCGCTGATATGGCTACAAATGTGGCGGTAGGTCTGAAAGATGCCGGTGTATGTGCTACTATGAAACATTTTCCGGGTCTCGGTGGCTCATACGGTGATACACATGAAGATGCAAATGTAACAATAAACCGTTCTGTAGAGAATCTCAGAAGTACTGATTTTTTACCGTTCAAATCAGGAATAACAGCCGGAGTTGATTTCATAATGGTGGGACATCAGATTATTTCAGGAGTAGGTGACTGGTTGCCGTCTGATTTGTCATATACTGTTGTAACGGAACTTTTAAGAAATGAACTCGGATTTGAGGGCGTAATAATTACAGACTCCCATATGATGAGTACAATTTCAGAAATATATACATCTGCTGAAGCTTCTGTAATGGCTGTAAAGGCTGGTGTTGATGTCATTCTCATGCCGACTGACCTCGTATCTGCTATAGATGCTGTATATCAGGCAGTTGAGAGCGGTGATATAGGTACTGAAAGAATAGATGAAAGTGTTCTGAGAATACTTAATAAGAAATATGAACTCGGTTTATTGGACGAAAATTTTGTACCTGTTTCAGAAGAAGAATCCACTACAGAAGAAACTACTGAAGAAGAAACAACTACAGAAGAGACTACCGAAGAAACTACTACTACTGAAGAAACAACCGAAACCACTACCGAAGAAACTACTACTACCACTACCACAGAAGAAGTAGTAACAGAAGAAACAACAACTGTTCAGCTTACTGATGTTGGCGGAAATCCTATAAAAATTACAACAACTTTTGCCGGATATGTTGCAGGTTCATTTGTAGACCCTAACAGGCTTACTACAACTACTACCATGACCACAACCACTACTGCATACGATGACTACAACTACGATTATGATTACGATTATGATTACAGTTATGACTATGATTATGACTACAGTTATGATTATAATGAAGGATATTATGATTATGGTTATGACGATTATTATAATGACTATGGCTATTGATAAATCAGCATATATTTACTGAAAGGAGTGATTTTCTATGAAATATTTTCTCAAGAAAGACGAACTAAGAGGTACAGACTGTCACGAATTTTTCAGAGGTAAGTGGAATAATATTTTCTGGAATGATGAATCAATCTATATCTATGATGAAGATTTCACTGATACCGGATTGAAAAAACTGTTTCTTGACGTTCTGCCGGAGTACTCACCATATGAGACAACCGAAATAACACCGGAATCTTGGCAGGCAATCTGTGAATCTTCTTTCGGACGTACCAAGGAAGCTGTAAAGGATTTGAATGACTGGGTACAGGAAGTCTTTGCGGAATGCGGTTTATTTACTATACTCGGTATATGAAATCCGGAAGGAGTTTAAATTTGTATGTCATCTATAAACATTCTCAGTAATGAGGTGGCGGAACTCATAGCCGCCGGAGAGGTCATTGAAAAACCTGCTTCTGTTATAAAGGAACTTGTGGAAAATTCCATAGATGCCGGAGCAGGTCATATAACGGTGGAAATAAAACACGGTGGTAAGACATATATGCGTGTTACAGATGACGGTTGCGGGATAACTTTCGATGATGTACCGAAAGCGTTTCTGAGACACGCAACGAGTAAAATTTCAGATAAACAGGATTTGAATAATATCTGTACACTTGGCTTTAGGGGTGAAGCCCTTGCGTCAGTATCGGCTGTCTCGAAAGTCGAGATAATGACAAAACCTATAGATGAAAATTCCGGAACTTCCTACAGAATGGAAAATAATAAGGGTATATCGCATGAAAAATGTGCCTGTCCGGACGGAACAACCATAATTATAAGAGACCTTTTCTATAACGTACCGGCAAGATGTAAATTCATGAAAAAAGATGTCACGGAAGCAAATGCAGTAAGTCATATAGTACAGAAGACGGCACTTTCACACCCTGAAATAGCATTCCGGTTCATACGTGATAACCGTATTGAAATAAACTCCAGCGGTGACGGTGAACTTCTTTCAGCTATATATGCTGTATACGGCAGGGAGATGGCACATGATATGATACCGGTTGATTACGAAAATAATAATATTCGTATAAATGGATATATAATAAAACCGTTATATGCTAAAAATAACCGTTCATTTCAGAATTTTTTCGTCAACGGCAGATATGTGAACTCGAAAATATGTTCAACAGCGTTAGAAAGTGCATACGAAAATATGCTTATGACCGGTAAATTTCCGGCGTGTGTGCTTATGATTTCGATAAATTCAGCGGATACTGATGTAAATATACACCCCTCAAAACTGGAAGTGCGTTTTTCAGACGAAAAAGCCGTTTCAGAAGCTGTATTCTTTGCGGTAAAGAATGCTATGGTAAAAGACGGGTTAATATATGAGTTTGAGTTTCCGGAAGAAAAAAAAGTATCTGAAAAACTTGTAGAAGAGATTCCGGAAAAAATAGAATATTATGCAGAAGATATTTTCACACCGGTTGAGGATATAGAAAAGGCAGAAAAAGAAATTTCAGAAATACAACCGGAAAGCATTAAAATTCCTGAAGAATCAGTGAAAAAAACAGTCAGGAAAGAAAATTCCGAAACTGAAAAGCCTGTCATGCTGGAGGGATTCAATTATATAAGCCGTAGTATTTTTGAAGATTCCGCTGAATCTGAACCGGAAATTATTAAAGAACCCGAAAAAACGGAAATATCTGAAATCCATGCGATAGGTGAAGTAATGGGATTGTATATCATAGCCGAAACCGACGACAGAAAAATGATTATCATAGACAAGCACGCCGCCCATGAACGTATAATATTTGAACGTCTTAAAAGCCGTAACTGTAGGCAGTATACTCAGATATTGATAACTGCAATCAGAATACTTCTCACATCTGAAGAAGCCGGAATCATGGAAGAAAACAATGAACTTCTTGAAGATATGGGTTTTATATTTGATTTTTCAGAAAGTCCATGCATAAAGGTAAAAGCCGTCCCGACGTTCATAACAGATACCGATATTGAAGCGATTATTTCTGAAATAGCTGAAAATCTTAAACTTCACGTACATAATCCGCAGACGCATATGTTTGATGATATTCTTCATGATGTTGCTTGTAAATCGGCAATAAAGGCGAATCATAAGACAAGCCTTATGGAAATGCAATCATTAGCGGAGCAGGTATATTATAACGACAATATACGACATTGTCCGCATGGCAGACCGGTAATGTTTACGATGTCGGAAAGTAATATTTCACACCAGTTCCGGCGGACTTGAAAGGGGTGTTTTTGTCTGAACAAAAAAATAAAACCTAAAGTTCTTGCAGTAGTAGGAGCGACAGCCTCCGGAAAAACCGCATTAAGTGTAGAACTTGCAAAAAAGTATGACGGCGAAATTATTTCAGCTGATTCAATGCAGATTTACAAGGGGCTTGATATAGCATCTGCAAAGCCCACTGTTGAGGAAATGCAGGGTATACCGCATCATCTGATAGATTTTCTTGAAAGAGATGTAGTTTTCAGTGTATCGGATTATGTAAGCCTTGCTAACGAAAAAATAAAAGAAATTCTCAGCCGTGGCAGACTTCCGATAATAACGGGCGGTACAGGACTTTATATTGATTCACTGCTTGAAAATATAAAGTTTTCCGACGGTGGCAGTGATGAGGTTTACCGGACAGAACTATATAATATAGCCCGTGAAAAAGGAAATGAATTTCTGCATGATATGCTGAAATCAATTGACCCTGTATCAGCGGAAAATATCCATATGAATAATGTTGTACGTGTTGTGCGTGCATTGGAAGTATATCATATTACCGGACGGCTTTTCAGCGAACTCAAAGCGGAAAGTAAATTGAATGAAAGTCCATACGATTCGCTGATAATAGGGTTGAATTTTCATGACAGACAGATTTTATATGACAGGATAAACAATCGTGTTGACGAGATGGTAAACCGAGGTATGATTCAGGAGGCTGAAGACTTATGGTTAAGAGGTAATCAGCGGACGGCATCTAATGCGATAGGTTATAAAGAACTAATTCCGTATTTTGAAAAAACCATGTCACTTCCTGAATGTCTCGACAAGATAAAGCAGGAAACACGCCGTTATGCTAAGCGACAGTTAACATGGTTTAGAAAAAATACACGTATTCAGTGGCTTTTTTTGGACGAATTTAATAAAAAAAGTGAAATTTTAGAAAAGTCTGAAAAAACTATAGAAAATTACTGGAATGTATGATATAATGTATTAAGTGTATAAAAATACATTTTTATTTAAAAATATAAGAATGGAGATTGGTGTATGAACAAAGCAATCAATTTACAGGACGTGTTCCTGAATCAGTGCAGAAAAGACAAAATTATGGTGACAATTATTCTCACAAACGGTTTTCAGTTCAAAGGTATGGTGAAAGGTTTCGACAGCTATGTTGCTATCTTCGATTGCGACGGTAAACAACAGCTTGTTTACAAGCACGCAATTTCTACCATTGTTCCGACAAGAGCCGTTTCTATCCTCGACACCGCCGAAAAAAACAACTGAAACCGGTGATTTGAATGCGTTCAGGTAAACCGGATACCAGAAAATCAGATAACGGTAATCCTGTTGTCAAGTTTCTGCGGAATTCTGTTGTTATAC
>CAMWUB010000036.1 GCA_947177345.1 uncultured Ruminococcus sp.
GAAGTAAGTCTATACTAACTTTATTTTTTCGTTTCATAAAGTTAACATATACTCATTTTATGGAAATAATAGGTTATAATATATAGTGTATTTTTCGGGAGGTGATTATCATTAAAACAGTTGAAATTTTTACAGACGGTGCTTGTAGCGGAAATCCCGGAGCAGGTGGTTACGGCGTTGTATTGAGATACGGAACACATGAAAAAGAACTTTCCGGCGGTGCATCACAAACTACTAATAACCGCATGGAACTGACAGGAGTTATAGTAGCACTTTCTGCACTCAAAGAACCCTGTAAAGTTATTCTTACTACTGACAGCAAATATGTTGCCGACAGTGTAACGAAAAAATGGGTCTATAACTGGCAGAAGAAAAACTGGATACGTTCTGGAAATGAATCTGTTCCGAATACTGATTTATGGAAACAGTTACTTCCGTTACTTGAAAAACATGAAGTTACTTTCAACTGGGTGAAAGGTCATGCAGGACACCCCGAAAATGAACGCTGTGACCGTCTGGCAGTCGCACAGCGTGATATATATTCGTTAAAATAAAGGAGAGATTTATAAATGGAAAAAAGATTCATTTATGCCGATAACGCCGCTACTACTGCCGTTTCTGAAGAAGTTCTGAATGCTATGTTACCGCATTTTACTAAGGCTTATGGAAACGCTTCCAGTATATATAAACTCGGACGTGATGCACAGAAAGATATCGAAACAGCCCGTGAAAAAGTCGCAAAGGCAATCGGTGCAGACCCTAAGGAAATTTTCTTTACAAGCTGTGGTTCTGAATCGGATAACTGGGCAATAAAGGGTATCGCCGAAAATATGGCTAAAAAAGGCAAGAAACATATTATAACGTCAGTATTTGAACATCATGCGGTACTTCATACGTGTGAATATCTCGAAAAACACGGCTATGAAATAACATATATTCCGGTCAGTGCCGACGGCTTTGTAAATCCTGAAGATATAAGAAACGCTATCCGTGAGGATACCGCACTTGTTACTATAATGTACGCCAATAACGAAATAGGTACAATCCAGCCCATTGAGGAAATAGGAGCTATCTGTAGGGAAAAGAAAGTCATATTTCATACAGATGCCGTACAGGCTGTAGGACACGTTGAAATAGATGTCAAGAAACAGAATATTGATATGCTGTCATTATCCGGACACAAGATACATGCTCAGAAAGGTATCGGGGCTTTATACGTCCGTAAGGGTATAACACTTCCGAATCTCGTACACGGTGGCGGTCAGGAACGTAATAAAAGAGCAGGTACGGAAAACGTACCGGCAATAGTCGGATTAGGTGTGGCTATAGAAAACGCTACAAAGAATATCTCTGAAAAAAATGCTATTATAACTCCTCGCCGTAACAGACTGATTGACGGTATTCTGAAACTTCCGTATACACGCCTTAACGGTGACCGTGATAAACGACTTGCCGGAAATCTGAATATTTCCATAGAGGGCATAGAAGGCGAATCACTGTTACTTATGTTAGACCTCAATGGTATATGTGCGTCATCGGGTTCAGCTTGTACGTCAGGTTCGCTTGACCCGTCACACGTACTGTTATCTATCGGACTTAAACACGAAGTAGCACACGGTTCACTGAGACTGTCGATAGAAGAAGACGTCACGGACGAAGACGTTGACTACATTCTTGAAGTAATCCCGAAAGTAGTAGAAAGATTGCGTTCAATGTCGCCGGTATGGGAAAAAATGATGAAAGGTGAAAGTTATGAATAATAAAAAACCTTGTATGAAAATAACCCTCACAGATACAAAACCGTCAATATTTGAAAGTAAAGTCGGCGGTATCGGATATATACCGCATGACAAAGATTTCCCGACGGATAGTAACGGAAATCAGTTAAGACTTCTGGCACAGATAGAGTGCGAAAAAATCCAGCTTGACGGCTTTATGAAAACAGGTCTTTTGCAGTTCTGGATTATGAATGATGATGATTCCGGTATGGACGTGTGGGGAACGACAAATCAAAACGGATTCAGGGTTATATACTATCCGGAAACAGACAAGACCGTTACGCCGGAAGAAATAGAAAATAAGTTCGTAAAGAATGAGTACGACGACGACCCATATAATTTTCCTGTATTCCGTGAGTGCGGTATGAGTTTTGAGAAGTCCGAAAACAGATTTGTTGAATACAGTGAAGAAATTCCGGAAGAAGTATATGAAGACGTATATGATGAAAATTCAGGTCATAAAGTCGGTGGGTATCCGGTTTTTGTACAAAGCGACCCACGTATTGACGAAGAAATGCTTGAAAATTATGATTTTCTGTTATTTCAGCTTGATACGGATTATATGGGCGGTAAAAACGCTGTAACAATGTGGGGAGATTCCGGTGTGGGAAATTTCTTCATAAACAGTGAAAAACTTAAACAGTGTGATTTCAGCGATGTCCTCTATAACTGGGACTGCTGTTAAAAATAGTATTAAGGAAGAAAATTATGAATAATACGAAACCTTGTATGAAAATAACCCTTACAGATACAAAACCGTCCATATTTGAAAGTAAAGTCGGCGGTCTCGGATATATACCGCATGACAAGGACTTCCCGACGGACAGCAATGGTAATCAGTTAAGACTTCTTGCACAGATAGAGTGCGAAAAAATTCAGCTTGACGGCTTTATGAAAACTGGTCTTTTGCAGTTCTGGATTCTTAATGATGGCAACTGCGGTTTTGTATTTCATAATCCGACTAATCAGGACGGATTCAAAGTTATATATTATCCGGAAATCGACAAGACTGTTACGCCGGAAGAAATAGAAAATAAGTTCGTAAAGAATGAATATGACAACGACCCATATTATTTTCCTGTATTCCGTGAGTGCGGTATGAGTTTTGAGAAGTCCGAAAACAGATTTGTTGAATACAGTGAAGAAATTCCGGAAGAAGTATATGAAGACGTATATGATGAAAATTCAGGTCATAAAGTCGGTGGGTATCCGGTTTTTGTACAAAGCGACCCACGTATTGACGAAGAAATGCTTGAAAATTATGATTTTCTGTTATTTCAGCTTGACACAGATGATATTGACGGTGAAGATGTAGTTATGTGGGGAGATTGCGGAGTAGGAAATTTCTTCATAAACAGCGAAAAACTTAAACAGTGCGATTTCAGCGATGTCCTCTATAACTGGAACTGCTGTTAAAATAGTATTAAAGGAGTATGATATATTATGATGTACAGTGAAAAGGTTCTTGACCATTTTTCAAATCCTCGGAACGTCGGCGAGATAGAAAATGCTGACGGTATCGGCGAAATAGGTAACGCAAAGTGTGGTGACATCATGAAAATGTACCTCAAAATCGACGACGGCATTATTACAGATGCAAAATTCAAGACTTTCGGATGTGGCGCGGCGGTTGCAACGTCTTCTATGGCTACAGAACTTATCAAAGGAAAATCAATTGACGACGCACTCAAACTTACAAATGATGCAGTCGTTGAGGCTCTGGACGGTCTTCCGGCTGTAAAGATACACTGTTCCGTACTTGCGGAGCAGGCTGTACGTTCTGCACTTTCAGACTACTACACAAAACAAGGTATTGACCCGCTCCCGATAGTCGGCGAGATAAAAATGCCGGAAGAATAATAT
Source organism: uncultured Ruminococcus sp. (assembly GCA_947177345.1). GTDB lineage: Bacteria > Bacillota > Clostridia > Oscillospirales > Ruminococcaceae > Ruminococcus. Next base: position 3,642 of record CAMWUB010000036.1, read on the forward strand.
GCAGATTGAAAAAGCAGATTTAAAAGATATTAATGAACTTGTTCAGATGAGAATTGAATATCTTACAGAAGATTACGGTGGTCTTACGGACAGTCAGGCTGAAAAAATCAGAAATCAACTTCCGGAATATTATAATAATCATCTGAATAAGGATTTATTTGTATATGTCATGAAATCAGAAAAAATAATTTCATGTTGTTTTCTGTTGGTATCCGAAAAACCAGCTAATCCGAGTTTCATAAACGGCAGAACCGGTACAGTAATGAACGTCTATACAAGACCGGATTTCAGACGAAAGGGCATAGCTAAAAAAATAATGGAATTTCTTATTTCCGATGCCAAGAAAATGAAACTTGATTTTATAGAATTGAAGTCGACAGATAACGGATATAATCTTTATAAGTCAGTCGGTTTTGAAGATATTTTTTCAAAATACCACAATATGAAAATTATTTTTTAAGTAAAAAATTCAGTGAGCATACTGTGCATTCTGCACTTTCGGATTACTATACAAAACAAGGCATTGACCCGCTCCCAATAGTAGGCGAGATAAAAATGCCGGAAGAATAATTATAAAAAAATCCGGATATTATATCCGGATTTTTTGCGTTTCGAGTGTTAAAATTTATTATACATCTACCTGTGTGGAATAGTTAGGAGCTTCCTTAGTGATATAAATATCATGTGGGTGACTTTCTTTAAGACCTGCTCCGGTAATTTTCACGAACTTTGCTTTTTCGTGTAAATCCGGAATAGTCTCGCAACCGCAATAGCCCATACCTGAACGTATACCGCCGACAAGCTGGAAAATAGTATCAGCGACAGCTCCCTTGAATGGTACACGACCTTCAACACCTTCCGGAACGAGTTTCTTAGCACCCTCCTGAAAATATCTGTCTTTTGAACCGTTTGCCATAGCACCGAGACTACCCATACCACGATATACTTTGAACTGTCTGCCCTGATAGATTTCAGTTTCACCGGGAGCTTCTGCACAGCCTGCGAGTAACGAACCTAACATAACTACATCTGCACCGGCGGCGAGTGCCTTTACAATATCGCCTGAGTATTTTATACCACCGTCTGCAATAACTGGTATACCGTACTTTTTGGCAACACAGGCGACATCATATACTGCTGTAATCTGTGGTACGCCGATACCTGCAACTACTCTTGTAGTACATATAGAACCTGGACCAATTCCGACTTTAACGCAATCCGCACCGGCTTTTATGAGGTCTTCGGCAGCCTCGGCAGTAGCGATATTTCCGGCAATTACAGGTATTTCCGGATATGCTTCCTTTACCATGGAGAGACATTTAAGAATATTTGCACTGTGTCCGTGTGCGGAATCAAGTACAAGTACATCTACCTGAGCGTCAATAAGAGCCTTTGCCCTTTCGAGTACGTTAGCAGTTACGCCGATTGCAGCACCGCAAAGAAGTCTGCCACGGCTGTCACGGGCGGAATTAGGAAACTGTACTGATTTTTCAATATCCTTGATAGTTATAAGACCTTTTAAAATACCGTTGTCATCTAAAATAGGGAGCTTTTCAATTTTATGTGAGCGGAGAATTTCCTGTGCTTCCTTGAGTGTAGTACCAACAGGGGCAGTTATTAAATTATCCTTGGTCATTACTTCAGAAATCTTTGAGCTGTAATCATTCAGGAAACGCATATCCCTGTTTGTAATAATTCCGACCAGTTTATTGTTTTCGTCGACAATCGGAACGCCTGAAATCCTGTATTTTCCCATGAGTTCATCAGCATCAGCTACAATATGGTCTTCAGTGAGTGAGAACGGGTCAACAATAACACCATTTTCAGAACGCTTTACCTTATCAACTTCTTCTGCCTGCTGTTCTATGGACATATTCTTGTGAATAATTCCGATACCTCCCTCACGGGCGATAGCTATAGCCATACGGGAATCAGTAACGGTATCCATAGCGGCGGTCATGACAGGGGTGTTAAGACGGATTGTTTTTGTCAGATTAGTACCAAGTTTAATCATGTTAGGTGTGACATCTGATTTTGCCGGAATAAGAAGAACATCATCGAATGTGAGACCTTCTTTCTGAAATTTACTGTTCATGTCAGTCAGCATAAAAAAATTCCTCCTTACAAAATTATTATCTTTAATGATACTCTTTTTCTGACAGAATGTCAAGACTTTTCACGAATTGCGGATATAAAAGTTTTTTGTATAAATCGGGTTTCTTTTGGCGAAAACGGCAAATAAAGTAAATTTTTCCTGAAAAGTACAGATAAATTATACTTTATCATATCATTTTTTGTCGTCATTTATGATACCCTCGTAACTGTCTTCAATTTTCTGCTGTTCTTCTATCTTACGAGCTTTTTTCACATTCATGGGAGCCCCCTTTTTATTACGCATCATAAGTATTACAGCGAATACCGCTATTGCTATGACTATTCCCACCCCTATTATTATGAATGCTATCTGTTTTATGTTTCTGTCGGCTACAGTATGTTTTATGCCGTTTGATTTGGCATACTTCAGAGCATCTGAACCGGAATAAACACTCATACTGAAACCGTCTGTTTTTTCGTAATCTTCTTCACCGGTGGTATATCCTAAAGCATAATCGCCTACAGATTTAACACTTTTCGGAATATTTATTTTAGTGAGATTCTCACAACCTAAAAACGCACTTGCACCTATAGAGGTCACGCCCTCCGGAATTATGACTTTATTCAGAGATGTACAGAATGCAAAAGTTTCTTCAGGTATATCGGTTACTGTAAGAGGTATTGAAACAGTTTCGAGTGAAGAACAGTACATAAAAGCTCCTGCTTCGAGTACGCTGAGACCTTGTTCCAAATCAATTTTTTTAAGTGACGAACAGTTTGAAAAAGCGTCAGCTCCTATAGTAGATACGGAAGACGGTATAAAAAGACTTTCTATACTGAAACAACCGGAAAATGCCCCTGGTTTGATTGCAGATATATTGTTGTCAATGTATAAATCGCCGTCGAGTTCCACAGAACCACGATAAATTTCAGATTTTGAACTGTTCATAAGTATGCCGTCCTCAAATACAAATGACGGACAATCAGAGGCATCAAAATTTTTCAGTGACCAGCAATCAGTAAAGGCTTCCGGATTTATGTTAACAAGGGATTCTGGAAGTTTCATACTTTCGAGGCTTGTACATTGTGCGAATGCATAGTTACCTATAGTAGTTAGAGTATCAGGCAGAGTTACTTCACTCAACAGCGTACACCGCATAAATGCACCTGATGATATTTCCGTAACAGTTTCCGGAATAGTAATTTTCTTAAGAGATGTACAACCTGCGAAAGCGTTCATACCTATGGAACGTATAGTATCAGGAATTTTTAATTCCGATATTCCGGAACAACCTACAAAAGCACCGTCACCGATAGCCGTTACAGCATAACCATTCCGGATAGTAGGAATTGAAGTTATTATGGAATTTGCATCGCAACCGGTTATAGTATATGAACCGTTTACGAGTTCATAAGTGAAGTTACCGTCAGTAAGTGCCTCGTCAGGATTCATAAGACCTTCTTCAGCGAAAACATTCACATAACTGATACATGAAAACGTCATTAATGTAGTGACAGCATTTATAAAAATTTTTTTAAGATTCATATTACTTTCCTTTCTTTCCGGATTTTTTAAAAATAGCAAAACCGGAAATACCGGCTATCAACGCAACAACTACGCCACCTACTGCCCATAGAAAACCTTTCACTACATTTCTGCCAGCTATTTCTATAGTACCGGTTACAACGTCTATACCGCAAGCCATAGCATAATCATAGGCAGTTGAATTTTTATCGGCATAGATTTTAAAACCGTCCATAGTATTCATGTCGTCACTTTCAGAACTGTTTCCGGTATTGTCATAATAGTAACCAAAAGCATAATCGCTTATATCGTCGGTACTTTCATAAACTCTTATACCGTTCAGTTTCGGACAGTCTGCAAAAGCGTATATTTCGACTGTTTTAAGACTATCGGAAAGTACAGCCTTTGAAAGATTCTTACTACCCTCAAAGGCGTATGCACATATTCTTTCTACACCTGATAAATCTACTTTTTCGAGGAAATTATTACTGTAGAATGCAGACATAGATATTTCTTTCACGCCGTCGGGTACTTTAAATTCAGTATCAGTCTTAGATATAGGATAAACTAAAAGTGCAGATTTTTCCTTATTGTAAAGTACACCGTTTTCGGAGGAGTAAGCACCGTCACCGTCTGTTATGTTTATTGCCTGTAAATTCATACAGGATATAAAAGGCTCATCGCCCTGAATTTCCTTGCAGTTACCGGAGATGTTTATATTTTCAAGTGAACTGCACTGAACAAAAGCACTTTCACCGATAGTTTCCACGCCATTCATTGTGAGATTTTTAAGGTAATTACAGCCATAGAATACAAGTTTATCTATAGTTTTTACAGATTCCGGAATTATTATCTCCTCAGCTACAGAAGATTCAAAAGCACATGTATATATTCTTGTAACGGGCATACCGTCTATTTCCGCTGGAATTTCTACTTTTGAATCAGTACCATAATATGCCGTAATTACTGCCTCGCCGTTTATTTTAGCGTATTCAAAATTATTATATATATCTTTATCAAGTGCCTCATATTCAGCTTGCTCAGCGTATGCTTCAGGTGTGACAAAATCAAAATCATTTTTATAGTCATAATCATCGTCATAATCTTTCGAGTATACATATGCCTGAGAATTATACGAACCTATTATAAGAAAATCATCGACAGGAGTTGTTTCATCAGCGTAACCGAATGCACAGTATCCTATGGAAGTAACAGAAGCAGGAATAGTAACTGAAGTCATAGCAGTACCGGTAAATGCATACTGACCTACTGCCATGAGAGATTCCGGAAGTGTAACCTCTGCAAGTGAAGAACAATCAAGAAATGCACCGGTGTCAATTTCAATAAGCGTATCAGGGAAAATAACTTCACTCAATACCGGACAGTCACATAAACCACAGAATCCGATTGTTTCTGTTCTGGTACTGCTCATATCAGCAGACTTTAATTTTGTATTTCCACCTAAGGCATAATTTCTGATATTTTCAAGAGTTGACGGAAATTTTATCTCCTCGAGTTGTGTGCCATATATTCCGGCAATGCCTATATCAGTAACACCTTCCGGAATACTGAAACTGTTGCCTTCCATTTTCGGCGGATAGCATATCAGAAGACTTTTATCGGCAGTATACAGAACACCGTTTTCTACTATGTAGTTTTCATTTCCGGAATCTACAATTATTTCCCTTAATGACTGACAATACATAAAAGGATTATCTTCTGAAATATATGTCACACTTGCCGGAATACTTATAGTTTCGTATGGTCTATCCGGAGTGTTTCCGAATGCTTTTCCGCTCAGTTCGGTAACGGTCAGACCGTCGATTGTATCGGGTATTACAAGAAATGTTTCATTACTGATACAACCCTCTATACATATGGTGCTGCCATCTATAACAGAGTAAACGAAATCACCGGAAGTTATATTATTGCTGTCAGCGGAATCATCTTCAGTAATTTCAGTATCTTCAGTGATATAAGTATCAGTTAATTCTTCGGAAACACTTTCCGTTGAAATTTCCTCTTCTGCATACGTGCAAACCGGAAACGCCATTGAAGTACATATCAGTAGGGAAGCTGTAAAAGCCATTATTTTTTTATATCCAAACATAATTTTTACCTTTCAAAAAAATTTTTATCCTGTACATTATACCACAGAAATTAAAATAATGCAATGATTTCACTTAGTTTTCGTTTAATGTTCAGAAAATAATAAAAATAAAAAATCCCTGTGAAATATAATCACAGGGATTGTATAATTATTTTCTGCGGGTTTTGTTTTTTCTGTCGGTATTGCGTTTTATATCACAGATACGTTCTTCACTGCTCTGCTTGAAATGTGACATCATATCTTCAAATGACATTTCAGACTGCGGAACAGTCTTTTTAGGTTCATAGACATTAGGACGGCTTCTTCTGTTATCGTTCTGACGACGTGGTTTATCAGGATTTTCGACAGCTTTCTTGATAGAAAGGCTTACCTTACCGGCTTCATTTATGCCGATAACTTTTACTTTTACTTCCTGATTTTCGGAAAGATGTTCGCTGATATCGTTAACGAAAGTATCGGCGATTTCGGAAATATGTACCATACCAGTACCACCGCCGTCAATATCGACGAAAGCCCCGTATTTGGTTATTCCTTTTACTTTTCCGGTGTAGATT
>CAMWUB010000037.1 GCA_947177345.1 uncultured Ruminococcus sp.
GTAAAAACAAGACTTAAAAAAGGTCTGCCGATTGACGATATATGTACTTCACAAATGATAGCAGGCTGGAAGTTACAGATGATGGCTAAACATATTTTCAGAAACTATCTGAAAAATAAATCACGTATTCTTGCGATTGCTAATGAAATGCTTGAAAAAAATATATCTGACAAAATCACAACAGAAGATAATTCCGATTTGATTCAGCAGAAAAACAATGAAATAGCCAAACTTGAAAAACGTATGGGCAATCTGATTACTATGAGGGCAGACGGTGAAATCTCAAAGGAAATTTTTCTTTCTCAGAAAGCCGATATTGAAATAAAAGTCTCTGAACTAAGGGAACAGATAGCAGAACTTTCACCGTATGAAACAAGTGAAGAATATGAAACTCCCGACTATGAGGAGAGAATAACTATTTTAAGATATGCACTTGAAAGGTATATCGACTTTGAATCAGACAAGGACGTTCCCGAAAGTGTTGTTGAGGCGTTTGTCGAGAAGATTGTTGTCAATGAAAATTCTTTTGACTGGTATCTGCGGTTTACAGGCGATAATCAGCCGAAAACGTGCAATATCAAAGGACGAAAAGACAAGGCGGATTTCGAGGATTTCACTCCTGCGATAGCGGATAGCGGTACAGGCTGCCATTGCTGACCAGGAATAATTTACTTACAAAAAACTGAATAACTGAAACATAACCTTCATGGCTCAAAAAGCTGTGAGGGTTGTTTTTATATATTTTGTTAATGTTGCATAATATGTTATCATGCCGTTTGTTTAATCTAACAGAATAATATCACAATTATGTATTTTTTGTTGACAGAATATAATAAATATGGTAAAATTTATAAATACATTATATTTTGTATTAAAACAACAAATTATGTAATTTTAAAGGAGTTGATATTATGAAAAAGAAATACTTGTTTAGTATTCTTGCATCAATTATCATGATGTTTTCAATCTGTATGAATGTATCTGTAAAAACGCCCTTACCATTGCAAGCAAATGCGGTCACTGACGTAAGCAATCTGAACCCTGTAGACAGTACATATGCATTTATAAAAAGTGTAGAGGGATATTCTCCTGAATGTTTCTGGGATGTCAGTCAATGGACTATCGGATATGGTAATAAATGTCCATATACACATACTTCAAATGGTGTAAGAGGTCAGAAAGGTGGACATACAATATCAGAGGCAGAAGCAAGGAGTTTATTCAGTTCAAAACTATCCGGTTATGTTAATATTTTAAAGTCAAATTGTAGTGGTTTGTCAATGACGCAGAATCAGTTTGACGCTCTTTTAAGTGCTACATATAATCACGGAAATGTACTTGCAGGTGGTTGTAAAAGTTGTGGATATAAAAAAATGCCATTGGTTCAATATTTGAAAGGTGAAATAAGTAAAAGCCAGGCAATTGAAAATTATTATGTTTGGTGCATAAATGCCGGTACTGCCGATGAAAAAGGTCTTCGTAATCGTCGGAAAAAGGAAGCGGATTTGTTTTTTAGTGGTGTTTCAAATTCATCGTGTAATTGTAGCGAAAGCTATGCTGGTACTTATATAGTTTCAACAAATAGCAGTAATCTTGTAATGAGAAGTGAGCATAGTACAAACGGTTCAGTTATTACAAGTATACCAAAAGGAACAGAAGTAACTGTAACAAAAGCAGATGGAAACTGGGCTCATGTAAACTGGAATGGAAATAGTGGATATTGTAGTATGAGTTATCTTACTAAGAAAGAAAATCCTAATCCACCAAAAATAGAACTTACATCTCCCAATCCAATTATTTCTACAATTAATTCAACAACACTCAAATTAAATTGGACAGCTTCCTCTAATGCCACATCTTATAGAATAGACAGACGAAAATCCGGTGCTGACGCTTATGAAACAATTGCAACAACAAGTGATACAACATATACTGATACTGGTCTTGAAGAAAATACAAAATACTGGTACAGAGTATATGCCGTTTCAGGTTCTGACAGGTCATCTGAGAAAAATTCAGTTTCCGGAACAACCTATATTCTTACATCACCTACACCAACTATTTCAACACTTAGTTCGTCATCATTAAAATTAACATGGACGGCAGATACTAATGCCACATCTTATAGAATAGACAGACGTAAATCCGGTGCAGATGCCTATGAAACAATCGCAACAACAAGTGATACAACATATACTGATACTGGTCTTGAGGCAAATACAAAATATTGGTATAGAGTTTACTCTGTTGCAGATTACAGGTCATCTGAAAAAAATTCAGTTTCCGGAACAACAGACAGCATTTCAACTAACTGTAATATAAAGTTATATGATGAAGGACATTGTATAGCTAATATACAAGTCAAATCCGGTACAAAGTTAGATGAATTTTTATTACCAACTATGAGTCAGAACGGATATGAGTTTGAAGGCTGGTATACGTCAGAAACGGGAGGAATAAAATATTCTATAGGCTCAGTTGTTCCGGACAGCACGGAACTTAATCTATATGCACGTTGGACAAAATCAGAAATTAAAGGCGATATAAATGACGACAGTAAATTAAATGTCTCAGATGTTGTTCTTCTTCAGAAGTGGCTCTTAGGTGTACCTGATACCAAAATAAACAACTGGAAATCCGCTGATTTATACGAAGATGGCAGACTTGACGCATTTGACATGATTGAAATGAGAAAACTTATAATTAACTCTCTATCTGCATAATAAGAGAGTAATATCAAATCCTTGAATATCGTACAAACAGAAACCTCGGTGGAATATTCTGCCGAGGTTTTTTATAAAAAAATCCCCTTACTATTAAAATAAGGGGAAGTTTTTGATATTTCTGTATTTGTTTATATGCTTATATCGTCAACAGGAAGGTCTTCCAGTTTAATAAGATTGAGATTAATCATCTGTATAGCAAGAGCATCTTGTGTTGTTATGCCGTGTCCTCTATCGACAACATCGGCATTGTCAAGACCCTGTGGAGTAATAGGAAATGCATCAGCATTTACTATATACTGCATTATAAGTACAGCATCTGCAACATTTACTTTACCATCGCAATCCGCATCACCGTAAAGAACTTTATCGGAATTACTTGTATCTGGTTTAGTAGTTGTGGTAGTTGTATCGGCTGGTTTTGTTGTAGAAGTTGTTGTTTGCTTCGGAGGTTCAACAGTTCCGTCAGAAATTTCACCGTAAACGATACCACAGCCGACTGTTGACATATAAATTTTACCGAATTCATTCATATCACCGACTATGAAGTTACCATTACCTGTACCGCCGTAAAGGTGGTCTGTATTTATACATACCCATGTTTTACCGCCGTCCTGTGAACGATAGATACCCTCAACATCTTCTTCAGTTGGTTTGCCGTATATATAAAGTGTGTTCGGGTCACCGTCTTTTTCCGGAGCTCCGTAGCCGACAGTCTTTGCATAGAATACATCAGATTTTTCGATATTTTTTCCGCCGTCGGTTATAATGTAAAGACCATTCCAGCCGACAGCCATAGCTACCTTGTCTTCTGAAATGTATGCGAGGTCACCGGTGTGGTCACATTCGTCATACTTGCATACTATAAACTTCGTGAAAGTCTTACCGTAATCTGTGCTTATATAGAAATCATATTGTGCATCGTCGAGAGTAGGTTCTTTTTTAGACATATCAGATGACCAGTAGGAATTATACTTTATTCCAGAACCGTATACGATAGCCGGATTATTAGGGTCAACAAGTGGGTATGTAGTTTTCGTACCTTCGAGACCTTTGGCATCTTCCCATGTTGCACCGAAATCATCTGTATAGCTTATTGAAGCATTATCAGCATTTGCCTTTATGATTCTGTATTTGCCGTCGTCAAGTTTTGTGATTGCGAGTTTACCGCCACCACTTTGGAATTTAAGTTCTTCCCAAGTCTTACCGGCATCGAGGCTGTAATAACCTTTTGCGTCATGTTCGCTTACACGAGCCATTACTTTTGTATCTGCCGGACAGTACGCAATAGCACTTGTCGAACCCATATTAGGCTTATACTGTAAACCTATCACATCTTCGTCGAGGTGTTCAAAGCCGTCATAGTCGCCGATTGCTGAGAACGGACTTCCACCAGGAACGCTTACGAAGTCAAGAGCAACTACTTCTTCAACGCCGTCGGGCTGGAAGTAGAACTGTACGCCTTTTTCGTCCCATACGTTATCACAGGCGAAAACACCATTACCGGAAGTCATGAGTATTCTGTCGGGATTGCGTGGGTCAATAAGAATACCGCTACCCCAGTGACAAGCCTTTCCGTAAATCCAGTCATAACCGTTTGTATCGATAGGGAGTGAAACAAATTCCTTGTGTGAACCGTTTTCATCATAGATAGTCTGCCCCTGTCCGGGAGTGATATTCTGCCATGTTTCACCGCCGTCGGTTGAACGATAGAAATAATCTCCCCATGCTATAGAACCTTCTGTCCATTCTTCTTCGTACCACTGGTCAGACCATACACCACAGGTACGGGCAACCATTTTATTAGGGTCATTGTCATCGACTTCAATCATTCCGATAGCACTTGTAAGTTCGTCAAAACACGTAACCTTGCCGGTTTTTGTATCGTATTTATATGCACCGCCTGCACTTCCGGCAAATGCGAGACCAGCTATATAAGTAAAGAATATATTACCGTGTTTGTCGCTTGTAATGGAACATGGATAATTAGCGTCCGGTAAGTCTTTAGTGAGGACTTCAAACTTATCATCTTTAACGTCGGCTACGTGTATATTTGCCTGACCGGTTACGGAAGTACCTACATATACTTTGCCGTCCTCAATCAGTATACAACCGATACCATTCTGTGCGTTGTACTCCTTACCTTCAGTACCTCTTACCATGTGGTCAGTCCATGAGGGGTATTTAAGGGATTCTGTGAAAAGTCCTAAATCGTCGTAACCGGTTACAGCGTTCCATGTTTTACCGCCGTCAGTGGATTTTATAAGAGCGGACTTACCGGCGGTAACGTCGCCACCGGCATAAATGGTATCGGGGTTATCAGGGTCAATGGCGATAGGCTCTACACATTCACGACCGTCGCCGTTGCCGTGTACCTGAATGTGTTCAGTGACATCGGATTCTGTGAAAGTCTTTCCGCCATCGGTAGTCTTGAAAATAACCGTTCTTGCACCGGAGAAGTAAGCACATCCGCAGAGGAAATAAACTGTATTGTCGTCTGTAGGGTCTATAGCCATACCCTTGACACTGAGAAGACCTCTGTCATTTTCGTTGAGGAAACCGAAAAGCTGTACCCATTCGGATTTGTCATAGTCCCACTTGTAAGCACCACCAACGTCTGTACGGAGATACATTTCTTTCTGACCTGTCACTATACCGGAAGTGAAACCTGCTCCACCTATGCGGAGGGTGTCCCACTTCATAGTGTCGGCGACGCTTTCCGATACGGCTGAAACATCGCCTGAAATGTAGCTGTTTGAATACGGAATAGCAGAAAATGCCATACATGACACTAAAATTCCTGCTATAGTTTTTTTGAATAGATTCATAAAAAATTACCGTTCCTTTCAAATTTTATTTAATTATATTATAATATTTTCACATGGATTTGTCAAGGGATTGTTTGTGAAAATTATGCATTGTTTATTATATCAATAGTTTCCCTCATCATGTCGAAAGGTCTTGTTTTAGGGGAAATTTTTATAGCAACGTAAGATTTTCCCGAACCGTTGAAAGTTATACGTCCCTTATAGTTTCCGGAAAGTGCTAAAATCTGTTCTGTGGAGAGATATTCCGTATAGAAGTACATAGCACCGTTTTTCTGTGAAATTTCAGTTATACCGCAATGTGATGCCCTATTTCTGAGCAGGGATATTTCAATAAGACCGGTTACAGCCTCCGGAGGTTCACCGTAACGGTCTATTAGTTCGTCTATGAGGTCTTCCTTGTCGTCGGAAGTATTAAGGGTCATAATTTTACGATATATGTCTATACGCTGATTCAGGCTTGAAATATAATTTTCCGGAATATGTGCATTTATCTGTACATCTATGAGACATTCCGGAATTTTTTCAGGTTTTTCGCCACGTTCTTCGGCGACGGCTTCTGAAAGGAGTTTCAGGTACATATCATAGCCGACGGCTTCCATATGACCGTGTTGTTTACCGCCTAAAATACTGCCTGCTCCTCTTATTTCAAGGTCACGGAGGGCAATGCGGAAACCGCTTCCGAATTGTGTGAACTCCCTCATAGCGTTAAGACGTTTAGAGGCTATTTCCGTCAGAACCTTATCACGCTGATATGTGAAATATGCATATCCCCTCCGGTTAGAACGTCCAACACGTCCCCTTAACTGATATAGCTGTGATAATCCGAAACGGTCGGCATCATCTATAATAAGTGTATTGACATTCGGGACATCTACACCAGTTTCTATAATCGTCGTGCATACAAGTATATCTATTTCATGTTCAACGAGTTTTTCCCATATATCCGACATTTTTTCTTCATTCATTTGTCCGTGTGCGTATGCTATACGAGCTTCCGGAAAATATTCCTGTAACTGTGCCGTCCGTGTCTGAATCGTTTCGATTCTGTTGTGAATATAATAAACCTGTCCGCCACGTCGTAATTCTCGTGTGATAGCCTGAATAATCATACTGTTATTGTATTCTACTACATAAGTCTGAACCGGTTGTCTGTCCTGTGGAGGCTCTTCCAGTACCGACATATCACGGATTCCGGACATAGCCATATTAAGAGTACGTGGAATAGGTGTCGCCGATAACATAAGTATATCAATACCGTTGAATGCCTCTTTGAACTTTTCCTTATGTGCTACACCGAACCGCTGTTCTTCGTCTATAATCGCAAGACCTAAATCTTTAAATATAACGCTTTTCTGAATAATTTTATGTGTACCTATAAGAAAATCAATTCTACCCTGTTTGAGTTTTTTAAGAATTTCAGTCTGTTGTTTAGTAGTACGGTATCGTGAAAGTAGTTCTATATTTACAGGAAACTGTTCAAAACGTCTTAAAGCTGTCTGATAGTGCTGATATGCAAGTACCGTTGTAGGTGCTAATAATGCACATTGTTTACCGGCAAGGACACACTTCATGACGGCACGGAACGCAACTTCAGTTTTACCGAAACCGACATCACCGCATAATAGTCTTTCCATAGGTCTGGGGCTTTCCATATCAGACTTTATTTCAGATATTGCTTGTAACTGGTCATCTGTTTCTATATACGGAAAACGTTCCTCAAAATCGTGCTGAATTTCGTCGTCGGGATAAAATGCAAAACCTTTACTCTGTTCACGTTTGGCATAGAGTTCCGTTAATTCGTGTGCCATATCCTTTACTGAACGGCGGACATTATTTCTTGTTTTCTGCCACTCGTTAGAGGAAAGTTTATTCAGTTTCACACCGCTTTCGTCTCGTGAACCGATATATTTTGATACCATATCCAATTGTGTGACCGGTATATATAATTTATCAGTTCCGGCATACTGGATAGTTATATAATCTTTTATAACGTCGTCAAATTCAAGTTTCCGTATGCCTATGAATCTTCCTATACCATAGCCGGAATGTACTACCAAATCACCTTCGGCAATGTCCGCAAGACTGCGTATTTCTTCGGCTTTATTCTTTTTACGATGTTTTTTGTTTCTGGTATCCATAGAACGTCCCTGTGTGATGAGTACGGTTTTATTTTCCGGATATTCAAAACCACCGCTGAAACTTCCGGACATAAGATAAACTCGGCTTGTCTGTGGTATAGTATCATCATTATATATATCACACGGAATATTATTTTTTTGTAAGTCTTCACGGATAACAGGCAGTGTCTTCAGACTTCCGGCACATAGAATAATCCTGTATTTTTTTCTTATGAAGTCGGTTAAATCTTCGGTGAGTTGTTTCATTTCACCGCCCCATACAGCAGTCTGCATAGCCTCAAAGCTGATTATGCGTTTATAGTCTATGCGTTCACCGCCTTGTAGGAAATTACTCATATATATGCATACGTAATTGTCGGCGAGTTTCTGAATCTGTGGAAGTTCCATTATATGACCGTCAAGACCTCTGCATAGCTGACCCTCTTCAATAAGAAGTCTGACATCTTCATTATGCCGGAGGGTTATTCCGGAAGCGTTATCCATTACGGAAGAATAATCGCTGAAAAATACAACGCCGTCTATATAGTCGAAAACAGTAGCCGGTGTATCATAAATCAGATTATAGTATTTCTGACTATGTGGGAGTATTTCACCTGCTCTTAGTCTTTCGACATCTGCACCGAGATTTTCACGTACTGCATTTATACGTTTTCCACGTACTCTTTTAATAAGAGTTTCTATTTTTCCGGCGAGTACGTCATTATCGTAAAGCATTTCACTTGCTGGCGGAATATTTATACTTTCAATATTTTCTGTACGTCTTTGTGTATCGGTTTCAAATTCTGAAATTGAATCTATTACATCGCCCCATAGTTCAATGCGGACTGGTTTTTCAGTCTGTACGGGGAAAATGTCAATAATATCGCCTCTTACCGAAAACTGTGATGCTCCCTCAACTTTTTCGCAACGCTGATAGCCTATGCGGACAAGTCTGTTTATGAAGTCAGTTACATTGAGTTCCTGACCGGTTGTAATTTCTATACCGGTGGAAATGAGTTTATCTGCCGGAATAGTAGGTTGCATTATAGCTTCCGTACTGGCACATATAACACCGGAACGGCGTTTCAGCATTTTGGAAAGTGCTGATATACGCATATGTTCGTATTCGTGATTAGATGTATCTACAGGTGTGAAAATGAGTTCTTTTGACGGAAAAACTACAGCGGATTCCTCACCGGACATCATATTTATATCGTCGCATATTTTACGTGATTCCGCTTCCGTACCTGTTATAAGTAAATTTATTCTGTCCGCAGTGAGTGCATATACAAGATTTGCCCTGTGTATATGTGAAAGACCTGTCACTGAAACAGGTGATACTTTTTTGTCAATGACTTCACGAAGATTTTTATATCCGGAAAGTTCACTGAAAATATTTCTGAAAAAATTCATTTTATTGTCTCCAATCGGAAATTTGTTCTGATTTTATTTAATTATATCTGTTCATAGCCTCGTCGGTTTCGTCCAGAACCATGAGTTTAAGAGCTTCGCAGGCATTTTCTGTAGCTGTTTTTATTTTTTCCATATCAGCCGGACGGAATTTACCTAATACCCATTTAGCAAGGTCATAATCGGGGTGGGGTTTCTTACCTACACCGACTTTTATTCTTAAGAAATCGTCTCTGCCGGTGAGGTCTATAATATTTCTCAGTCCGTTGTGTCCGCCGTGACTTCCTTTACGGCGTATACGTATTTTACCGCAGTCAAGTGAAATATCGTCGCATACGACAATGAGACTATCAACGTCGAGTTTATAGAACTCCATAGCCTCAACTATGGATTCGCCACTTTTATTCATGTACGTTGTGGGTTTGAGGAGCAGGCACTTGAAACCCTCTATATCTACTACAGCGGTTTTGCCTTTGAACTGCATTCTGTTTATTTCCGTACCGTACTGTTCAGCGAGTGCGTCAACAACATCGAATCCGGCATTATGACGGGTATTGTCGAACTGCATACCGAAATTTCCGAGACCTGCAATAATATATTCAGGTGTTCCGGTAGTTTTTCCGGTATCTTGTGAAATTCTGTCAAAAACATCGAAGATACTCATAATAAATTTACCTCCTGTAAAAAAAATTTCTGTAATAAAATTATAACATTTTCTGCCGGAAATTTCAACTGTTAATATAATTTACTTTATTTGTGCATAATAGTCCAATAAGATAC
>CAMWUB010000038.1 GCA_947177345.1 uncultured Ruminococcus sp.
GTATAAAAATGTATCAAATCAGTAGTCATACGTGTACCAATATTATATAGTGGTTTCTCAACATATGGTTCAGCAATATTTATTCCTACTACTGTATAATATTTTTCGTCGTTTAATGATTCAATAATATAAACAGGTCCACCACTGTCACCACCAGACATATCTGCTACATATGTCATTAATTTATCATCAACATATTCATTAGATTTAATTAAACCACCACCTGTATACATAAAATGTTTCGTATCATCATTTACATATATTTCTTTTCCCGGTTTTCCTATTGTTTTTGGAAAACCCGTAACGTTTACTGTAGAATAGCTTTTGTCGAAAGATTTTAATGTTACTCCTAATTTAAAATTATTGAAACTTTCTAAATTATCCGATACTGTTATTAATGCATAATCTGAGGTAGGTGTATATTTATTATCATTTTCAGAAAGCGCATTAATAAAATCTACTGGCACATGATATTCTACAGGAGTAGCATTCATTACTTCTTTCCCATTTGAATCAAATAATAAAATTTTACTTATTTTTTGATTATATACACAATGGGCAGCAGTAGCAATTACATGGTCACTAACTACAAAACCAGAACTCATTTTGTAATATTCTTCATCATAATCAGTTATTATTTTTACAACACCTGATTTAGTCCAGTCTACATATCTTTGGTCTTCTCCAATAACAGCACGTGTATTATTAGAAGAACTTAACTTTGAAAGTGTATAGTCACGATTAGGAATTTTTACACCCGTTTGTGCATTATAAACATAATATTTTATGTCAGAATTTGTATCTGTAGCGTTGGCACGGTTATTATTTGCATATGAGAGTGAAAGAACAGTTATAAGCATTGCCATGAATACAGCCACACATCTCTTTGCATTGAAAATTTTTATTCTACTCATCATCTTCCACCTCTATACCAAGAAAATGGTACTGTATTATATATGCGTCTATAGGGCTTATAATTCCGTTTTTGTCTACATCGCATCTTTCCGGATTTGTTGGCTCGAAACAGCCACTTAGATACTGCAATATATATACTGCATCACCTATAGCGACATTTCCGTCGTCGTTAGCGTCCATATTTTTATATGGTATTGCTGCTGAAGATACTAAAGAACCACACGACATAACCGCCATGATTCCGGCAACAACAAAAGACGCTAATTTTCTTTTGAGTTTCATAAAAAACTCCTCCTTTATATAATATTTTACAAGAAATACAATATTAATATTACATTTCTTATTAATATTAGTATATCATAATTTCATGTAAATGTCAATAGATTTTATAAAAAATATACAAATTTTTTCACATAAAATATCAGTTATTCATTTACTATAATTACATCATTATTACTTAACTGCTTCAGGAACATAAACCTTGCCTGCTCCTTAAATTCCGGCTTTATCATGTAGTAAAGATAATGTTCCATAAGATTGAACATATCAAAAGTTCTGCCCTCAATCTTGAATTGCCTGAATCCCATAGGAACATATTTATTCCATATATCGTCTGGTGTGATATGCGTCCGGAGATTTTTTATATCGAAAATAGTTCGGGTTACACATTTACATTCTGAAATTTCAATCATTTCAGGGTGTTCACGAGCAAGTTTATCAGTATTGAACGGCATATCAGGATATTTTTTCATATGGTTTGAATAGGCTATCTGTTGCAGACCTATAGAACTGTAATGTTCCGAACGTCTTTTACAGGTAGGTTCACAACAGGCATTCACGAGAATTTCACATTTTTCCTTTTGCGGAATTTTTTCCAGCAAATCAAATTTATTATTGAAATCATAATCAACCACAATTATATGATAATCCTTGTTTACTTCGTTGCAGAGTACATTAATGTCTGTAATTCTCTTGCACGTTGAACTGGTAATTTTGTATTTCGGATAATTTTTTCTTATATAGTCCTCAAGAATCGGCGACACTACTATAACTTCGTTCATACCGTTATTGGCAACATTCATTATCATATTGCAGAAATCGTCATTCAGATGTTTTTTTTCAAGCATGGGATTTGTGAAAGTAAATCTCAACGGAATACCCCTTTCATTGAAAGCATTGACTACGGATTTTACAGCTCTCCTGTTACAATAGCCCTCCTGCATACGACCGCCATTCCAGATAGCAGGTGGAAATGTTCCGTATACAGAAGCTATTTCCACACCCTCACGGAAATATTCCGGATGGCGTTTCAGTAATTCGATAAACAAAAGATTGAACTTTAAATGTCCCGCAAAATCGGGTAAATGAAATTTTACACTCATAATTTTTACCTCACATATATTTTTTAAATTTCTTTTTTGCCTGTCACGACTTCATAAATGAGAGATTTTTTATAATCCTCAATAGTTTGAATCTGTCGTTTTTTGTCTGAAATAATTTTGTCAATTGTTTTGCATTTTTCGTCAAGATAGGTGGAAATTTTTTCCTGCTCCTCAGCTGGCGGAAGTAATACTGGCAAATTATTTATAAATTGTGACGGTACTCTTTTTAAACCTCCCATACCTGTCATACTATAAACAGCTTTGTGTATAAATCCGCTGTTCTGTAACCAAAAAAATATAAACATACGATTTATTGCATAAGGTCTTATAACATAAAGTTCCGAACTTCCTACCCCTATATTATTCATAATTGCAATATTTCCATTTTCAAAACATGGTGTTACTTTTGCAAATACAATATCTCCGGATTCAAACGGCGTAAGCGAATCAGGAACTTCAGAATATTTTCCGGAATTATGAATATAATATCCGTTCTTTATGTACTCCATAGGCAGATATTCAATTTCCGTTTCGGCAGAAATTTTTGAAAAATCACAATGCGGTGATAGTTCAGCAATATATTTTAATTTTTTCATTTGCCAGTGAGCAGGCATTTTACCTATCCATTCAATGCCAGAATCTTTCATTTTAACATCTTTATTAAGACCTTTTGTCACTGTTTCAGTTATAAGGGCTTTTTTGTATTCCGCAAGTAAATCTGTCTGCTTTTTAAGTCCTGAAATAATATTGTCTATGTATCCGCATTTTTCGTCAAGGTATGCGGAGATTTTTTCCTGCTCCTCTATTGGCGGATAAGGAAATTTTGAATTTTTAAATTTTGAATTATTAATACAAGGTATAGTTCCATTATTATCAAATAATGAAATATCAACACATAACATTATATAATAACTATAATTTGAAATTATATTATTTGGTACAATCGCCTGACAATTATTATCAGCTCCACATTGAACACAAGTTAAAGTTCGTCTGTTTTTTCGCATAGCTTCGCCAATTTTAGCAAACAATATACTGCCCTTTGGAATTATTTTAAATCCATTAGCTATCGATTGACTGTATGATAAATAATTTTCGGAAGACGTTAAATAATGTCCGGCTTTGCTTATATCACTTGCTTTACATATTGGAATTTCTCCAGAACTATTCCCTTGTAAACGAATATCAAAACCACTGCCTGATATAATTTTAAAATTATTTTTTATTTTGTGTACTTCCCAGTGTTCCGGAATCTCCCCCACCCACTCAACGCCGGAATCTTTCATTTTTCGCATTATTCTGAATCACCTCTTATATTTTCCATTTTTTCGGATTTGGTTACACGACAAAGTTCAATTCTATGATGCTTTATCTTAAGGATTTCAATGTGAAGCCCGTCGGAATCAACTGAAATTTTTTCGCTGTTTTTCGGAATATTACCCAGTTCTGATATAACGTAACCGCCGAAAGTTTCATTTCTGTCGCTGTCGAGATTTATTTCAAGAGTATCACATACTTCACCGACAGTTGCATTACCCTGAACAGTCCACGTATTAATGCCGGTCTTCATGACCTTTTCAAAAGTATCTTCTTCGTCGTCAGCGAACTCGCCGACAAGTTTTTCCACCAAATCGGTTATAGTA
Source organism: uncultured Ruminococcus sp. (assembly GCA_947177345.1). Taxonomy (GTDB): domain Bacteria; phylum Bacillota; class Clostridia; order Oscillospirales; family Ruminococcaceae; genus Ruminococcus. The sequence goes on from CAMWUB010000038.1 coordinate 3,941, forward strand.
ATAATACCACTCATACCGCCGTATTCGTCGACGACTACCGCAAAATGATTATCCTTATTTTTCTTCATATGTGCGAAAAGTTTATCGGCTTTCATATTTTCGTGTACAAAATAAGGTTCACGGACAGCATTTTTCATAATATTTTCATGATTTTTCTTGTCTGTACGGAAATAGTCTTTAGCGTCCAGAACGCCTATGACATTATCAATACTTTCGCTACAGACCGGAAATACAGAATGTCTTGTCCGGTGGATAATTTCCTCCCACGTTTCTATGTCGTCGTCTGCCCATAATACAGAAACTTCAGTCCTGTGGGTACAAATCTGACCGGCTGTCATATCGTCGAATGCGAAAATATTCTTGATAATACGGTTTTCGTCCTCGTCGATAGCACCAGTTTCCGCACCGGCATCTGACATCATTAAGATTTCTTCTTCCGTGACTATTTCCGTAATTTTTTCCGGATTCACACCGATAAGTTTCAGTATACCACATGAAACTAAATTCATGACCGAAACAAAAGGTCTGAATAATGCCGATATAATTGTAAGTATTCCGGAAAATCTTAACGCAAGTTTTTCAGGATTATTCGCTGAAAGACGTTTCGGAATAAATTCACAGAAAGTCATAATAAGAAACGTGATTATCAGTAAAATAATTGCCACTGAAATAATTCCGGAAATATTTTCCGGTAATTTTTTTTCAAGGATTTCTGAAAATTTTCCGGAAAAATTCAGAACAGCTATCCCGATTGAAACAAATTCGGAAAATTTTAAAGCTATCTGTACCGATTGCAGAAACTCATCAGGATTATCGACGAGCTTTTTAAGTCGCTGAGCTTTTTTACTACCACTTTCAGCGAGTTTTTCAAGCCGTGAATCATTCAGGGAAATCAGAGCCGATTCAGCAGTCGTAATGACCGCACATATAAGAATAAATAAAATTTGCAGAATTATCTGCCATGACATAATTAAAAACCTCCGTTATAAAAATTAAATAAATTGATATTTTATTCAACGGAGCTATTCAATTATCAGGAATACTGCCGTCGGGGGCATTTTCCATGTATTTTTCACCTCCTTGAAAAATAAGTTTAATATATTATATACCATATAACATTAAATGTCAAGCAAAGGCTCTTACCGAAAATAATAAAAAAGTTCAATCCCCGAAACAATTATTGATAACTGCTTCAGGGATTATTTTTAACATTCAATTACTTGCATAAATCAGAATTTCTGAGTATAAGGGAAATATCTTTTATAAATTGTTTTGAGATATAATTGTGCCTGCTCTTTATAAGTTGAATCCTTGTCTGCAAGATATGTTTCAGATGTTTTCCTCAAATAATCTAAGAACTCCTGCATTGGTACAAACAAATCCGGTGGGTCATAGTCATTGTAGAAACCAACACAGTCAGAATATTTTTTCTTATAGCAATCCTCTCTGTCAGGATTATCAGGAAATTCAATCATTATCTCACTTTGTTGGTAACCAATTCCTTCCGAAAACAGTTTAAGACCATATAAGAAATTACGTTTACCTTTCATACATAAAACTGTGAAATAATGGTACATTTTATTATACATATTTATGCTCCTCCAAATTCTGATTTATCTTAGTAATAATTATACATAAAAACTGTTATATTGTCAACAGAAAAATTTTATTATATCGCATATTGCGGAAAAAGTCAAGAAAAAATCTGGAAAAAACCGGCGTTTTTATCTGAATTTAGTAAGAATATCACCACTTATTAGAGAAAGTCTGGAGAGTTGACAATCATCTGTTTCATTATAACAAGGTCAAAGACATCAAGTACGCCGTCTTCATGGAAATCTGCTTTTTTCCAGTCAGTTATAGTATCTTCGGAAGAATTAATTAACCATTTCTGAAGAAGTATCACGTCTGCTATACTGAATACGCCATCACCGTTTGTATCACCCATTATATCCGTATCTGTTTCAGCAAGCGGAATTATTATTTTTCCGTTGATAAATGAATACGTACATACTTCCCCTGCTTCCGCCTCAACAGGATTTACGCCAAGTGACGAGCCGAATGTATTTAATCCGTAATAGTATTCCTGACCGTCAGAATCTTTAAGGTGTATACTCCAGTGTCCTGAACCGTCGTAAATTTTATCCGTTACAGTCAGTTTTTTCTGCTCCGCTATTTCTGAACAGTTACCTATGTTGTCAAGTACCGTATCTTCTGCGAGTTCGTAGTGGTAAGCGTGGGCATATACAGGGTCTTCCGGCATACTTTGGACGCTTTTCATAGATACCTCACCGTCAGCGACAAGTACATCTCCATATGATAAGTTTTCCGGTGCATTTTTCCATACCACTTTTTCGATTGAATCTTCACCGAAATATCTTAACTGTACTTCCTCACGATAAGTACCGACTACCACGAAAAAAGTTTCCGCACTGAATGGTGTATCGGTATCGGCAAGCGGAATTATTATTTTTCCGTTGATAAATGAATATGTACATACTTCCCCGTCTTCCGCCTCAACAGGATTTACGCCAAGTGACGAGCCGAATGTATTTAATCCGTAATAATATGCGTTGCCTTCGGAATCGTTAAGGTGTATGCTCCAATGTCCCGAACCGTCGTATATTTTATCCTTGACAGTCAGTTTTTTCTGCTCCGCTATTTCCGAACAGTTACCTATGTTATCAAGTACTGTATTTTCTGCGAGTTCGTAGTGATAAGCATGGGCATATATAGGATTATCCGGAAAACTTTGAACTCTTTCCATAGATAATTCACCGTCGGCGACAAGCACATCTCCATACGATAAATTTTCCGGTGCATCTTTCCATACCACTTTTTCTGTGGAATCTTCACCGAAATATTTTAACTGCACGTCATCACGAAAAGAACCGACTACCACAAAGAAAGCTTCCGGTACGGATACCGCCGAAGTATTCAGTACATTTTCCGGTATCACCGGAACATACGAACACATAACCGTAATTGCTGATATTACGGCAATAAATTTTTTCATGACTTATTCCCCCTTGGAAATTTTTTTTATAATTTATTATAACATACTATTCCGAAAAAGTCAAGAAAAAAAGCCGATACATTTTTCATGTATCAGCTTTCAGGAATTATAATTTTTATAAGTGCCGTATCTTCCGCACGGAGTGCAATAACTGCCCCTCTTATCATGTATGCCGAAATACCTTTATTTCTGTAAAGGCATTCTATATGCGTTCCTTTGATAAGTCCTAAATCGTTCAGACGGTTACGGATTTTACCGTCAAGTAATATTTTTTCTACCTGTCCAGCCTGATTTTCTTTCATGGTATCCATTCCGATAAGATTTCCCATATAAATCTCCTGACTATATTTTAAATGACATATGCCATTTATATTATATGTCAGAAAAATATTCACGTGAAAAATTTATCATTATAGACTGCTGTTTCCGTAATTATTCCGGAACTGTTGCCGGTTATCGTTACTGAATTTATACGCTTGTTTTCGATATTTCCGAAAGTTATAATATCAGATAAATCCTCACCGTTATAACCGCTGTACGTACAGAAAAATTTTTTTCTGCCTCGTGATGAGTATGCGGAACGGTATTCAAGAGCCTGTTGCGGATTATATAGAAACTGTCTGTCAAGTTCAAAGAAACGGTGTCTGACGATATTATGTGAAACTATATCATTATCAGATAGTTCAAATTCACCGAAGTTACCGTTTAAATCTGACATATGAAAGTTACTTGTCAGTTTTCTGGTGATTGTTGAAATTCCTCTTGAAATAATATTATCGTCGTCATATTCAAATATGGACGGATTTTCAACAGGGGTCATGCGTATGCAGTTTGTATCACAGATATACGGATAAGTTCCGTGAATCTTATACGAAAGATTTACAATACCGTCCCACATATTCGAGTTGCTTTTTACATAGATATAACTTGTTTCGGTGCTGTCCTCGTGTGTGATATACGGAAGATTATAATAATTATTCATAAGCGAACTTATAGAAATATTAGTTTTCAGACCCGATTCAAGCTGATTCTGTATAAGTAATGACGTGAAACTTCTCGACGTTACGGAAATTATAGAATTTCCGCCGGAAAATTCAACTGAAATGTTATCGGCAAGTCCGTGATGTATTGTTTTATCGTTGATTCTGAAAATAATTTCAGAAACATTTTCCGGCGCTGAAAGATTTCCGGAAAATTTTGCTCCGAGACTCGTATAAGACTGGTAGGAATCCTTATGAAAACTGAACGACAATATATTATCATAAACCATTTCTGAATTATCCGTATTTTTCAGAATCAGATTAACATTCATGAATTTTCAACGCCTTTCCCTGAAATTTCAGTAGCTATCATGGTGACGGTCGCTGAAATATATCCATTGTTTTCGTCGTCAACCACAAACGACTGAATGCGACATTTTCCGAAAACTGTTTCTTTATATTCAACGCTGAAACTTTCGTTATTATACATCATCTGATTTATTTTCACAAGAAATTCAAGCGGATTTTTACTGCAAATGCGTCCGCTGAATGTGATTCTGACTGCTTTTTTTCCGGAATTGGTGATTATTTCATTTCCGGAAACTGTGTTCTGTTCAGAAAAATTTTTCACTCCGGAAGATTTGAATTTTTCACAGTAAATTATAAAATCACCTATCTGTATCGGAACGGATTCCGTTTTATTTATGAAGTTCATGTTTTATTCCTCTCGTATTTTTCGATACCGGTGACGGAAATTTTTGCGGTTAATACCAGTCGGCATATCTGCGTATCGTGTTTCATGGAAACCTTTTTTATATAAAAGTCAAGACCGGAATTTTCCATAATTACCGGCTTTATATTTGCGGAAAAATATTCATATAAATTCTGCATTGAATAATTTTCGGGAGCGGTGATATTGATATATATTTCCGCCTTGTATGGCATGAAAACTGTCACCGGTGAGTAGATAGGCTGTTGTGATTCAAATGAATCCGCTCCGATTATTGTATAGAAACTTCTGCTTTTTCTTTCCACCGGCACGGCATCATAAGCACTGTATACATCTTTCAGACCGCTTGCCGAAAGTTTTTCAATTACTTCCTTTATAACAGAATTTATCATGAATTATTCCTCCTTAATATCGGAAAATCCCATAAATACGAAAGTTTTTTCCTTAACCAGTTCAGCACATAAATTCATGTAGTCGTGGAAAAGATTTGTTGCGTATTTTAAAGCCGTATTCTGTGAAGTTGTCAGTAATTTTCCTGCTGACGTATATTCTGAACGTTCACGGGCGGAATTTACCTGTTGTAATTTGAGATTGGCAAAAGATGCACATAAAAAATCAAGTCTTATGTCCGAGGGGTCAGTTTCCGGAAGTAACATCTTTTCCACCTCAATAACGGAAAGTGTTATCAATGGCATATATTTTTCAGAAGCCTCTTCACCGGAAAAGAGTTCAAAAAGTGATTTTACTGATTCTATATTCATAAAACTACCTCTTATTTCATTGAAAATTCATCTGTTGAAAAATCGTCTTTATCTTCAGGAATAAGTTGTATTTCAGTTTTACCGGAAAATGAACGTCTTTCAAAAGATTTCTTTAAATCTATAAGCTGACTTGTATTCATACATTCTGCGGAAATCATAGCATTTTCAACGGCAGGTTTTCCACCGCTGAAAAATGCCAGTCTGCGTATATCCCGAC
>CAMWUB010000039.1 GCA_947177345.1 uncultured Ruminococcus sp.
GATGTATATTAATTATAACACATATTGACTAAAATTCAAACATTTTTTCAGAAAAAATAATAAAATCAGCAATTTTAACAAACTTAATGAAGTAAATTTGTTAATTTTTCCGTAAGATTTACAACCACAGGCAAAGTAATTACCGAAAGTATAGTACCGGCAGCGAAAATTTCCGAGGCATAAACAGAATTTTTATTATATTTCAGACAGAAAAGCGTACACATCGCCGCCGGTGGTGCTGCTGACGTAATAACAATAGTCATTCTTACCATTTCGTCGATATTGAACGGAATCATTACAAGTGCAACTATAAGCGGTATAATAAGAAGTTTCACGAGGCATACATAATATATCCGTACATTTTTAAGAAGTTCAGTTATTTTTGTTGACGATATTGTAACTCCTGATACTATCATAGCCATAGGAGTATTTATATTCGCTATGAACTGCAATGCACTTGTCGGAACGTCCGGTAGCTTTATTTTAAGGAAAAATGTTATTATTCCGAGTACAATGGCTATTATCGTCGGCGAGTAGAAAACTTTTATAACCTGCTTGAAATCCTTTTCACCGGAAATAGTTATTACACCATGTGTCCATATCACAATGTTGAAGACCGTAAGAAAAGCTGTCAGATAGAATACACCCTCAGACCCGAACAGTGCATTTACAAGCGGTATACCCATGAACGCACAGTTTGAATATATCGCCGAAAAACGTTCTATTTCCGTATGTCTGTCGTCTTTTTTCCATATGAAAAGATACGCAACAAGGATAGTCACCGCAAAGGCAATCACGGAAAACAGAAACGTAAGCAGAAGATTTTTTACAAGTCTCGCTTCATAGTCTTTCTGATAAGACATGAATATTACTACAGGGTTAACCACCTGCAACACAAATTGTGATAGTTCCTTGTTAGTGGAACTGCTTATCAGTTTCAGTTTCGCACATATTATACCGACTATTATAAGTATCAGCATTATGACGGTTTGGTTTAGAATAGTAAGAGCCAAAATAAATCCCTCCGATATGATTTTTTTACAGATATATTTTAACATAAATTTCCATAACAGTCAAGAGATTTGAATAATTGCTATTGATTTGATTTTAAAAAAGTTGTATAATATATATATACATAAAAAAGAGGTGAACATTTTGACGGATAAAAAATCATCTGAAATACTCGGTATTCTGACCGGAGCAGGTTTTGAAGCGTATCTGGTAGGCGGTTGTGTCCGTGATACTATAATGAAACGTCCGCTTCACGATACCGATATAACTACTAATGCACTTCCTGAACAGATTACGGAAGTTTTCCGTGATTATAAAACCATTCCCACCGGTATGAAACACGGCACTGTAACTGTAGTCGCTGACGGTATACCCTATGAAATAACTACTTACCGTATTGACGGTACTTACTCCGATTCACGCCGTCCGGACAGTGTGGAATTTACAAAAAATCTCCGTGAAGACCTCGCAAGACGTGATTTCACTATAAACGCCATAGCTATGGATTCCGACAGGCATATTATCGACTATTTCGGTGGTACGGAAGATATAAGAAACAAAATTATAAGATGTGTAGGTAATCCGGAATTGCGTTTCAGTGAGGACGCACTCAGAATCATGAGGGCTATCCGGTTTTCGTCACAACTGGGCTTTAAAATAGATTCGGAAACTGCAAAGGCTATCCATAATATGAAAAACCGTCTTGAAAACATTTCACGTGAACGCATACGTGAAGAACTCGATAAACTTCTTTGCGGTGAAAACTGTGTTGAAGTTCTCATGGAGTACAGTGACGTGATAACAACTATAATTCCGGAGTTTCAGAAATGTATCGGCTTTGAACAGCATTCGCCATATCATAAATATACCGTATGGGAACATATTGTACGTGCTGTGAATCTCGCTCCGCCGGATAATGTCAGATTGCGGAGGGCTTTATTTTTCCACGATATAGCTAAACCGATTTGTGCTAAATTCGACGATACCGGAAGAGGTCATTTTAAAAATCACGCTGGAATCGGTGCGGATATGACACAATCTATTATGAAAAATCTTCGTTATGATTGCAGTTCCATTGATTACGCTGTAACACTTATCGAACATCACAGCGACAAGATTTTCAACAGACAGGACGCTAAAAAAATTATGTCCGTTATCGGTGACCAGCTTTTCTTTGAACTCATGGAACTTAAAAAATGTGATAATTCCGCTAAAAATGACTTCGTACTTGAAGAAAATCAACTTTTTGACAGAATCATTCAGGAAGGACACAGAATCATTGAAAATAATGAATGTCGTAATCTGAAAAATCTTGCAATCAATGGCAACGATTTATTAAAAAATGGTCTGCACGGTGTGGAAATCGGCGAAACTTTAAAACAGTTACTTAATCTTGTCATTGAGGAAAAACTTCCCAATGAAAAAGATAAATTATTAAATTATATTAATCAGAGGTGTTTAAAATGATAGGTCATATTCATTCAACGGAAAGTTTCGGAACTGTAGACGGTCCGGGTATAAGATTTGTGGTATTTTTTCAGGGGTGTCCGCTGAGATGCAAATACTGTCATAATCCTGATACATGGGCTTTCGGAAAGGGCAAGGAAATGACCGCCGAGGAACTCATGGCGGAATACGATTCATATAAGGAGTTTCTGAAATCCGGTGGCATTACCGCTACTGGTGGTGAACCTCTCGCACAGCCGGAATTTCTTGCGGAATTGTTTTCACTTGCAAAGTCGAAAGGTGTGCATACCTGTCTTGATACGTCGGCAGGGGTTTACAATCCGGCGGAACACTCCAGAATTGACGAAGTTCTTAAATATACTGATTTAGTTATGCTTGATATAAAGCACATTGACCCTGAAGAACACAAAAAGCTCACCGGTATGGATAACAAACATATCCTTGCATTTGCTGAACATATCAGAGACCTGAATATTCCGGTATGGATTAGGCACGTTGTTGTACCTGAAATCACTGACAATGATGACGAACTTTTCAGACTTGGTGAATATATTTCCACGCTTACAAATTTAAAGGCTCTCGATGTTCTTCCGTATCACGACATGGCGAAGTCTAAATATAAGGAACTCGGTATAGAATACCCCCTCGGTGATACACCTGCTCTTTCTAAAGACAGGGCTGTCCACGCAAGAGAGGTAATAATAAGCGGTATAAAATCTGCTCTTAAACATCACGAATAATAATTTTTCATGTATAATCTGCCGTTAATCTGTACAGAATATTAACGGAGGTGTTATACGTGAAAAAAAATGTATTAACAGAAAACAAAATCAAAGGGTCAAAGGGCTTTTATCTGGCACTCGGAATAAGTGCGATTATGATTGGTGGTGCGTGTCTTTTCGCATACAGTGAGGGCGAAAAATTAACAGATAATCAGTTTAACGCCGGAATAAATTCACCGGATACCGCCGTTGACAAAAAATACAATAACGTTCCGAAACAGACTTCTACAGCGTATGTTGTCGCAATGATTCCGACGACTACTACAGTGACAGTTACTACTGCTGTTCCGGTAATCATGGAGACTATACCAGTAGAAGAAGTAATTATTGAAACTCCGGAAGAAGAATTTAATGAAGTTATCGCCGAAATAGACCCACCGGCAGAAGAAGTTATAGCTCCTGAAGAACCTGAAATTGTCGAAACTGCAACACCGAAACTCGACAATGTAAGACCACCATTAGCAGATATTTCAGACGTAATGACAGCTTTCAGTGGTACGGAACTTGTCAGAAATGAAACGACTGGTTCATGGCAGACACACAACGGTACTGACTTTGCAGCGGAAACCGGTTCGGAAGTATATGTAATCTCTACCGGTGAAGTGACTTCCGTAAAAAAAGACGCTCTGTGGGGAATAACTGTAACAGTCGACCATCACAACGGATTCGTAACAAAATACTGCAATCTTGCGGAAGATTTATCGGTACAGGAGGGCGATAACCTCGTAAGCGGTGACATGATAGGGCTTGTAGGTCAGACCGCCGATATAGAAAGTGCTTTAGAACCGCATCTACATCTTGAACTCATACACAACGGCACATTTACTGACCCTATGTCAGCACTGAAATAATATCATCTTAACGGACGTATAATTTATATGTCCGTTTTTTATTTCACTTGACATAAACTTCCTTTTGTGATAAAATACAGATAAACTGATTCTACAGGGGGTTATTATATGCATTTCTGCGGATATTGTGGGAAAAAAATTCCCGATGGTGAATACTGTAACTGCCCTGAAAATCTTTCTGCTCGTAATCGTCATATGGCTGATGAAATAAAAGCCGTCGCTGTAGCTAACAAGAGACATCTTATTATAGGTATCGTATGTCTTACTATCATAATAATAGCACTCATTAAAATAATTGTATTCATGTTCAGCGGTGGTACAGATGAACCCGTTGTAAGAAGTACACGTCCGGAATATGAAAAACCGGTCACTGATTTTGTCAGTGCGTATAACAGAAATAATTCTGAAAAAATGATGAAAATTATGCTACCCAGCGATTACATAGACGAATTGAAAAATAACATGAAAAGTCCGGAAGACTGGAACAAATACATAAGAACTCTCAACGACGGAATCGAAAAGGAAAAAGATACTTTAGAACTTGATTACGGTAAAAATATACGCCTTTCCGCTGAAATTCTCGACAGAAAAGCACTAAATCAGTCGGAAAATGATGATATAAAAGAACTTTATGAAAAGGACTTCAAGGCAAGAGCCGTAAAATCCGCATACAAGATAAAAGTAGAATTTCAGATTACCGGCAGTGAAGACTATGATATAAATAAATACTGGATTTATGTTGTCGAAGTACGTGGCGATGGCTGGCTTCTCTGTCCGGAAGGAGACGGCTACACCCCTGGTAATTACATAAATCTCGATTCCGGAAATTAAAAAACTTTATTCTAAAAAATTTCAAAACCTATTGAAATATCCGTAATCATGTGATATAATAAATTGTAAGTGTGCCTGATTACACTAATATTTTACGAAAAGAGGAAATAAAATGCCTGCTAATATTGTTGTAGGAACTCAGTGGGGCGACGAGGGTAAAGGTAAAGTTATTGATATACTCGCCTCCCGTGCTGATGTAGTTGTACGTTCACAAGGTGGTAACAATGCCGGTCATACCGTCGTAAACAACGGCGAAGTATATAAACTTCACCTTATTCCGTCCGGTATTCTCTACCCTGATACTCTTTGTCTTATCGGAGCTGGTGTAGTTCTCGACCCTAAGGACTTTATCAGTGAACTCGACAGCCTCGCAGAAAGAGGTATAGAAACTCTCGGTCATCTCAAAGTTGACCCACGTTCACATATCGTTATGCCGTGGCATATCGCTCTTGACGGTCTTTCAGAGGCTTTCCGTGGTGGCAAGGATATTGGTACTACCAAAAGGGGTATCGGTCCTACTTATATGGACAAGTACGAAAGATGCGGCATAAGAATGTTTGACCTCGTTCACCCTGAACTTCTCGCCGAAAAAATCAAAGCAACAGGAAATCTTAAAAACAAGATAATTACAGAAGTCTATGGCGGTGAACCTTTTGACCTCGATGCCGTAACAGCTGAATATACAGAATACGGAAAAAGACTTCTGCCATATATGGACGATGTTTCAGTACTTACTTTTGAGGCTTCAAAAGCCGGAAAAACTATCATGTTTGAGGGAGCTCAGGCTACACTCCTTGACATTGATTTCGGAACATATCCATATGTAACATCTTCACACCCGCTGTCCGCCGGTGTATGCGTCGGTACAGGTATAGGACCTAAGGAAATTACTAACATCATAGGCGTTGCAAAGGCTTATACTACACGTGTAGGTAAAGGACCTTTCCCGACCGAACTCGACGACGAAACAGGCGATAAAATAAGAAACGTCGGCGGTGAATTCGGTACTACTACCGGCAGACCACGCCGTACAGGCTGGTTCGATGCCGTAATAGTTCGCCATTCCGTAAGGGTAAACGGTCTCGACAGTCTCGCAATAAATAAACTCGATACTCTTTCCGGTCTCGATACCCTTAAAATCTGTACAGCGTATAAAAAACCTGACGGTACAGTAACAGAACATTTCCCACCTGCTCTTGAGGAACTCGACGGCTGTACACCTATATATGAAGAATTTGAAGGCTTTACGGAAAACATCTCAGATTGCAGAACTTTTGACGAACTCCCTGAAAACTGCAAGAAATATATCGCACGTCTCGAAGAACTCGTCGGCTGTCACGTAAGTATGGTTGGTGTAGGTCCGGACAGAAGTCAGGTAATTGAAAGATAATTTATTTTAAAATACTACCGGAGGTATCTGACATGAAGTTACTTAAAAATTTATTATCAATTATGGCTGTTATTGCTTTAACTGCTAATGTGGTTTCACTGGATACCTCTGCCAGTATAAGAATTTCAGAAGTACCGGCAAAATATACAGTACGTTCCGCACAGATAAACTACTTTGATAATATTGATTCAATAGCTGAATACGTCAGGGAAAATATGACTAAACGCAATGATACTATTGAATTTTCTATCCCGTCAGATTTCGACGGCAGAGAAACTGTAATCAATGCTCTCAAAAATGCAACAGTTGAAACAAAAAATTCAAATCAGGGCGATTATCTCAGAAAATCCCTCAATTATGTTGAGTACAGTATCAGTATGTATGATAAGAATATTACTATTTCTTTGAATGTCAATTATAACACAGACGCACAGCAGGAAAAACTTATTGACGAAAAAATAAAGGAAATACTTGACAAACTCGATATTTCAAAAAAGAACGATTACAGAAAAATATCGACTATATACGAATATATAATAAATAATGTCACTTATGATTACACTTCAGATGACGACCTTAAATATACAGCTTACGGAGCTTTATATAATGGTACGGCTGTTTGTCAGGGAATTTCAATGCTTTTCTATCGTATGGCAAGAGAAGCAGGTGTTTCATGCCGTATGATTATAGGCGATGCCGGTGGTCCTCATGCATGGAATATCGCCGGTATTGACGGTGTATATTATTTACTTGACCCTACTTTTGATTTACATTTCAGTAAAATTTCTGAATGTAAATATTTCATGCTTGGTACAGATGATTTTGATAACTATAACAAAAAAACAACTCATGTTCCGGCATCTGCTGAAATGGGTTTGTCAAGTCTTGATTTTGATTATGAATCAGAAAATTTCAAGAAAGAATATCCCATTTCAGATAAAAAGTTTGCTATCGAAAACAAAGCAGGCGACATAAATGCCGACAGTTTTACAGATGCCATTGATTCTTCAATGATTCTTACAGCATATGCTGAATTATCCACAAACGGTAAAAGCGGTTTCACAACTGTTCAGGAAATTACAGCAGATGTCAATAATGATGATGAAATCAATGCAGTAGATGCATCAATGTTACTGCAATATTACGCATATATTTCAACTGTTCCCGAAGAAGAACACGTTGAACCGGAAGATTTCTTTAAAAAGGAGGTGATTTAATGTCAGACGATAATAATTACTCTCCGGTTCTGGAAGATATAGAATATACGGCATCTTCACAGAAAAAGGGCGAACCTACTGGTGTTGAGGCTATCTCTCTCGACAGCATGGAAACTAATTATAATCCGGCTTTCGACCAGCGTAAAGGTGCACCTACTGGTATTGAGGCTGTTTCACTCGACAGCATGGACAATAATTATAATTCTTTCTCAGACCACAGAAAAGGTGACCCCACCGGAGTATCTGTACCGGTTCTTGACGATATATCCGGAACTCTCGGAGCTTCTGCCCAGCCTATAAACCGTGAACCTGAAAAACCTGTCATAACCGACGAGGAAATAATAGCTACATTCAATCCGGAACTTAAAACAATATTCGATAATCTTTCAGACTTACAGCGACAACAAGTACTTGATATGCGTCGCGAACAAATGGGCGGTATCGCTCCGAAACCTGAAGTAACTGCCCCCGTACTCGACGAAGATAATTATACACCTCCGCCACCTGAAGAAAAGAAAAATACTCCACCACCTGAACCGGTTGAAAAACCGATACTCGACGAAGAACCCGAACTCCCGAAATATACTCCGAAGTACGTCGATTCAGATTTAGAACGTATAAAGAATGAGGCTAAAAAACAAGCGGTTACTTCACAGCTTACGTCCAATCAGAAAGATTCTAAAGAAAGTCTCCGTATGATGCTTGAACTCAAAGAACAGCGAAACGCTGAACTTGCTGAAAAAGGTTTCATAATAACTATAGTTATCGCTATAATAGGTGTTGTCGGTGCGATTGCTTTCTATCTGCTTTACAGCGGAAGTCTCGGTCTGAGTTACAAGGATACTATCAGCGGAGCAGGTAACATAATAAAGGATTCAGCACTTTACATATCTCTTGTGACCGCTATAGGTTCGCTTACACTCATAACCGGTATGGGTGGCTTCAAATCAATGGCTTCATTTGTATTCATAGTTGTGGGAATAATTCAGGTTTTCCCTGGTCTCGCCATGATTCCGCAACATAATGGAAGTCTTGCACTTGCCGGTATACTATACGCCGTTTCGATAGGCTGTACTGTTGCAGTTATAGTAATGCTTTCCGCAAGTGAGGCTGTAGGACTTTATTTCAAGAGAAAGAAATAATTATATATTTTAATCAATCAGATTATTTTTCAGGCGTATGCCATAAGTGACATACGCCTTTTTTATGAGTTAATATTGTGTCGAAAATTTTATATCATAGCCATCACTTACAGCGGTGATTCTGCCGTTATAACAGGTAGCATAACTTCTGATTCTGTATTTATTCAGAATCTCTTCAGTATCAGAGGAAAATTCACTTTCGGATGTACATGAAACGGCATATTCCGGTCTCACACGACTTATGAAAGTCTCCAAATTATCGAGTTTTCTTGCGTGATACGGTACTTTAAGAAGTGTACAGTTACCAATATTCATTATTTCCTCAAGACGCTGTTCCATAGCATCTCCGGTAAAAATCATTGTAGTATCGTGATATACTACTTTCGTCACAAGCGAAAAATCATTATCATTATCTTCACCATAAAAATCCTTTTCCGGTGCATATACTGTATATTCCACGTCGTCGAGTGTGAATGTAATATCTTCGTGCATGAGTACAGGAGTTATATTTTTTGCGTTCAGTGCCTTGTTATACTTTTCCATTTCGTTGCTTTCCTCGGTATAATCGGGGGCAAGTACATTTTTCACGTCGATATTGTTTATGAGTTTCGCCGAGCCACCTACGTGGTCTTTGTCGTAATGCGTTATTATAAGGTAATCAACTGATTCTATACCGTTTTCCGCAAGAAGTGAAAGTATCTGTTTTCCGTCACCTTTTTCACCGCAATCTATAACTACTGTACTGTTTTCAGTTCTTAAGACCATACAGTCAGCTTTTCCCACGTCGAGAAAATCAACGGTAAAATCGGGATAAACTGCTTTTTTTCCGCATGAAAAACTTAAAAGTGATGCTATCAGAACCAGACACAGAAAAAATTTTTTCAAATGAAAATCACCGACCTTTCAGTGTTTCTTAG
>CAMWUB010000040.1 GCA_947177345.1 uncultured Ruminococcus sp.
ATGGTACGGAAGCCGGATTGTCTTTCCTCGGCGGTAGTGGAAAGATTCTTTAAAGGGCAGTCCGATACCGTAAGTATACTGAGTGCATTTTTTCCGGAACGTGATGCGTTCATGTAAAGTGATGCTGTTTCCATTTCTATACCCAGTACGTTCATTTTCTGCCAGCCGGAAAGATTATCGGTATCATTATAGAATGTATCGCTTGAAAATACGTTCCCTGCATGATATGGTATATTTTTACTTTCCGTAATCCTGACCGCTTCAGAAAGAGCTTTCCATGAAGCAGTCGGGGCATACGTCCCAGGGAGATTGTACTGTGTAGCATATGCGGAATTTGTACTGGCACTCATGGCAATAATAATATCCCTTAAACTGACGTTATCGGCGATTGCTCCGGCTGTACCGGTTCTTATGATAGTATCTACATTATATTCATTGAAGAGTTCCCACGAATATATACCCATTGAGGGCATACCCATACCGCTACCCTGTACGGATATTCTTTTACCTTTATAAGTTCCGGTATAACCGTACATACAACGGATTTCATTATAGCAGACGGGGTTTTCAAGATAGTTTTCAGCTATGAACTTCGCTCTGAGAGGGTCACCGGGCATTATTACTACTGGTGCTATATCTCCGATTTCTGCATTATTATGCGGTGTCGACATACATAATCACTCCTTATTAATATCAGTTTTGTTTTCTTAACCTGCTCCGGAACATTCTTCCGAATTTGTCAGTAAATTTGCTTATAGTGAGAAGTAACGCCTTATAGTTTATCAGCAGTATCAGGAATAATAATCCTGTTATCCATATACCGTATAATTTAGGTGTCATTGCCATGAATACACACATAAGAATTATAAGTATCGTATTTACTACAGACCTGAATCCGTTGAATCTGAATTTTATATAGTATCTTGCATCTATAATCCTTACCCAGAAACAAAGGTAATAACTGATAAATGTCGCTATAGATGCACCTTGTATACCCCATAACGGTATAAGGAAATAATTAAGTACTATATTTGCGAAACTTGCTACAAAACTCGTCCAGAATGAGTTTGTAGTATGTTTCGTAGCGGTATATATACTACTTAAGAACTGGTCAAGGCACATGAAAAGTACTGCTACTACAAGTACCGGTGTATAGACGTATACATCACCATATTCACTGAAATTCTTGTCACTTACAAGAAGTGGTGTTATTATTTTCGTACCGGCAATGAGTATCGCCGAGGCAATAAACAATATAGCCTCGTATGCGGTATAGACCTTTTCATAGAACCTGCTCCGGTCTTTTGAACGGTTCTCCTGTATGGCGGACATATTCCATGCCTGAAAGAATATAGTTGAAATCATTGATATAAGATTAGGTATCTTTGAGGCATAGCCGTATATTCCGGCGGCATCTTCACCAAGCTGTACTATATCGCTTTTCATGTATCTTATGAAAAGCCTGTCAGAAAATCCGGTTATTACCCACATTATTACGGTAGGTATCAACGGTACTGAAAACTTCAGCATACTTTTTGCGAGTTTCTTATTGAAGTACTTTATACCTGAATATTTTTTCAAATCTGATACTATGAATATAAATATCGCTGAGCAGGCATCTGAAAGTATTACAGAAAGCATAAAACCTTTTACGCCCATTTTCATATTGGATATGAAAAGCACATTGAACACAAAAAGGGTCAGAGTGGCAAGAACTCCGTCAAGGGCATATAATTTAACACGTCCCCTTGCTCTCAGAAACTGCGAACACAATGAACGTATAGAAGAAGTACATACATATACCAGCAACAACATTGAATAGCCGTCTATGAAATTCAAAAACGGTATTCGTCGTATCGCCGGAAACAACAGGAACATCAATACAAGTCCTATGAAGTTGAGAATCATGGATGTTGTAAAAACTTCACGTTTTCTGTACTTGTTGTCAAGTCCGTAACGTATAATAGCTTCAGACATTGAAAAGGTAAATATGGGCAGAAGAAAGTTAGCAGTTATTTCAAGGAGTTCCTTTGTACTGCTGTCAGCAGGACTGATATTGTTTGAATACAGCCTCGTAAGAAGAATTACAAGTATCTTAGACCCGAAATTTCCTATAGCAAATACAAGGGTATTCTTTGCAAGGTTTGTATATTTGTTCATAAATTTTTTCACACTCCGGAAAATTTTGTTACATCTAACTTATTATAACATATTTTTTCCGGATTGTCAATAGTTTTACGATTTTTTTAAATAAAACAATAATTTCCCCCTGACTTTATCTGACATTTTCCGCTTGTATGGCTTGTTTATGTTATATCTGCATAAATAGCATATCTCAAAAGCTGTGATATTTATGAAATTTTTCAGAATTACGCCGGAAGTTTGCAAAACTGTCTGAAGTGTGGTATAATAGATTGATAACAGAAAATCTCTAAAACCTTTAAGGAGTATTTTACATGAACAATGAAACTTTACTGAAGTATGACAGTCCGGCAGAAGATTCCGGCTGGGCTTGTCCGATAGGTAACGGCAGATTAGGCGGTATGATTTACGGCAGACCGAAAAATGAAATCATTACCCTGAATGAAGATTCCGTCTGGTCAGGAAATCTCCGTCATAGAATCAACCCAGATTCACAGGAGGGATTTAAAGAAGTCCGTGAACTTATAAAAGCCGGAAACATTCCTGAAGCTGAAAAAACTGCATTCCAGAAAATGCAGGGCGTTACACCTGATATGCGTAGGTATATGCCGTTAGGTAACTTATACATAGATATGGAAATCAACGGCAAAGTACGTGAATATACACGAAGTCTTGATATAACCGATGCAGTAGCGGAAACTTCTTTCAGTGTGAACGGTGTTGTATATACAAGAAAAGTATTCGCCTCCGCACCTGATGACGTTATTGTAATAAATATAACGTCGTCTGAATCCGCTATGATTACATTATCATGCTATATCGACGGCAGAGAAGACTATTATGACGATAACAGACCCTATGCAGAAAACATGATATTATATACCGGTGGTATGGGTATAATGTTCGCAGGAGTTCTCGGAGCTAAGGCAAATGGTGGTACTATCCGCACACTCGGAAATAAAATATCTGTCCGGAATGCAGACGAAGTTACAATAATATTTTCCGTAAAGACAAGTTTCTACAGCAAAAACTATATTGAATCCGCTGAAATAGATGCGGAAATGGCTTTACAGTGCGAATATGACGAACTTTTCTACAGGCACGTCAGCGACTACAGGGAATTATTTCAACGTATTGAATTATCACTAGATAACAATTCCGGAGATGAAAATATTTCCGCACTCACTACTGACAGGAGAATTGCCCGTCTGCGTGGTAACGAACTCGATAACAAGGAATGTCAGAGACTTATCCATGATAACAAGCTTATTGAATTATATTTCAATTACAGCCGTTATCTCATGATTGCCGGTAGCCGTTCAGGAAGTCAGCCCATGACGATTCAGGGCATATGGAACGACAGTATGAACGCACCTCTCGGAAGCCGTTACAGTGTCAATTTCAGTACGCAAATGAATTACTGGATTGCTGAATGTTGTAATCTTTCGGAATGTCATATTCCGCTTTTCGACTTGCTGGAGCGTATCTGTAAAAACGGTCGTATAACCGCTAAGGAAATGTATGGTATTGAAAAGGGTTTTGTATGTCATCATAATACGGATATATGGGGCGATACCGCACCGCAGGATATGTTTTTACCGTCGACTATATGGGTCACCGGCGGTGCATGGCTCGCATTGCATATATTCGAACATTACGAGTATACTCTTGACAGGGATTTTCTTGCCGAAAAGTATCATATTATGAAAGAATCCGCTGAATTTTTCGTGAACTATCTCACCGAAAACGAAGACGGTAAACTTGTAACCTGTCCTTCC
Source organism: uncultured Ruminococcus sp. (assembly GCA_947177345.1). Taxonomy (GTDB): domain Bacteria; phylum Bacillota; class Clostridia; order Oscillospirales; family Ruminococcaceae; genus Ruminococcus. Next base: position 3,921 of record CAMWUB010000040.1, read on the forward strand.
GTATCGCCTGAAAATACCTATCTTACCGCCGATGGTATAAAAGGTTGTCTGTGTATGGGTGCATCTATGGACACACAGATAATAACCGTACTTTTCCGGAATGTCATAAAATCCGCTGAGATTCTCGGCAAAGACAAGACTTTTGCAAAAAAATTAACCGGACTTCTTAAAAAATTACCGCCTATTGAAATCGGTAAATATGGTCAGATAAAGGAATGGGCTGTCGATTACGACGAAGTGGAAGTAGGTCACAGACACATATCGCAACTTTTCGCACTCTTTCCGGCTGATTTGATTTCACCGCATAAAACTCCGAAACTTGCCGATGCCGGAAGAGCTACATTAATACGCCGTCTGATACATGGCGGAGGTCATACCGGCTGGAGTTGTGCATGGATTGCTAATATGTGGGCGAGACTTCATGATAGTCGCATGGTTTACGAAAATATCAAGAATCTTCTTGCATACTCGACAAGTCCTAATATGCTGAATAAAAGTCCGGATTTCCGTATTGACGGCAATTTCGGCGGAGCATCTGCAATAATACAGGCAATTATGCAGAGTGTCGACGGTGAAATAATTCTCCTGCCTGCTCTCCCTGACGAATGGGCGGACGGTCATGTATATGGTCTCCGTGCAAAAGGCGGATTTACTGTCGATATTGAATGGGAAAACTGCAAACTCAAATCAGCACGGATAACATCTGATTATGGCGGTATATGTCGTCTCCGTACCGGTTGTGTCGTGAGTATAGTACGTGACGGCGAAACAGTCGGCTCACGTATCGAGAACGGCGTTATAATATTCGATACCATGAAAGACTATACTTATACAGTCCGGACCTGAAAAAATCCATTAAATTACTGGAGGAAATAAAATGAAAATCCTGAAATATATATCTGCAACTGTTGCAGTTGCCATGTCGATACTGACTGTGACTTCATGTAATGCGGATAAAAAAGAAGAAGATTCCAACTCAGGTGTTGTACCACCTTTACCGGAAGAAACTGTCACGGAAACTATAACAGAATCTGTCACGGAAGAAGTAACTGAACCGCCGGTAGTTACTTCTGAAGAATATCCTATATCATATCCGGAAATTGAACACTCATACGCCGGTGATATATATGAGGCGGAACGTGAACGCCTTTCCGGAAACTTAAGACCCACTAATGAACATGAGGGATTCAGCGGTGGCGGATATGTCACCGGATTCGGCACGGACGGAAAAACTTCCCTTAAATTCCGCCTTGACGCTCCTGCCACACAACATTATGATATTTCAGTAGGTATCGCCTCAGAAAGCAATGTAAACTGTCGTGTACTCCTTGATGGTCAGGAATTATATAATTTCACGACAAGTTCAGACGGAATTTTTCAGAAAATAACCTGTCACGGAGTATTTCTTGAAAAAGGTTCGGTATTTATCGAAGTAATTCCGGAAGGCGAAGTAATGCTTGACTATCTCAATGTGACAAACAGTACCGCTATAAACAATATAAGCTATCAGACAGATGATTTTTCAGTAAATCAGAGAATTTCAATAGAAGCAAATAATCTGATAAAATTTCTTTCGGATAATTACGGAAAATACACCCTCACCGGACAATATGTTTCCGGTGCGGATAACTCAGAAATTGAACTTATCCACGATATAACCGGACAATATCCGGCTATAAGGTTTTCGACGGTAAGCAATACGGAAGACACTTCAAACGTAAACGCCTGTATACAATGGCATCAGAACGGCGGTATAAATGGTATAACATGGGAATGGAACTCACCGTCAACAGTATCATCATTATATACTTCGGAAAGTAACTTTTCAATATGGAACGCAATGACAGATTATGATATTTCAATGTCTACAAAACAGGAGCTTTCCGACTTGCATCTTAACGGTGTTATTTCCGACGACTGCTATAATATGGTACTTGCTATGGACGATTTCGCCGAAAAACAGCTTATACCTCTTAAAGAAAGTGGTGTACCTGTTTTATGGAGACCTCTTTATGAAGCCTCACTGGGTTATGACGCTCCGGAAGGTGCTGTCTACTGGTGGGGAGCTGGTGGTGCTGTACCGTATCAATGGTTATGGAATCTTATGTATAATCGTTATATGAATTACTTTGAACTTGATAATCTTATATGGGTATGGAACGGTATGAGCGATGTTTATTCCGTTGACCCGTCCACATATGATATAGCTTCATATGACTTATACACCGATACCGATAACTTCGGAAGCCGTTCAGAACAGCTTATGGCAATACAGAAATACATAAACAACAAGATTATAGCCGTCAGCGAATGTGATAATATCCCCGATATAGATGCTATGTTCCGTGATAATTCCGTATGGTCATTCTTCGGACTATGGAACGGTGAATATATTACCGATTCAACCGGTGCATTTTCTGAACAGTACAACACTAAGGACGAACTTACAAAGGCATATAATTCAGTAGGTTCGCTTACACTCGACGAGTATAAAATTATCGCCGGTGGTGGTGAACTTCCGACAGGTACAAGAAACTTTTCCGAAGAACTCGTACAGGAAGAACCTACTACAGAACCAATTCAGGAATATGGCTATATCGAGGACGAGGAAACTACTACTACAGAATATACAGAAGATTATAATTACGATTATAACTATGATGATTACAATTACGATTATGGCTATGATTATGATTATAATTACGATTATGATTACGATTACGGGTACAGTGAATGGTAAGAAAAATTACAGAAAATCCTGAAATGCTGACCACTCCGGAGCAGGATAAACTTTTAAATAAAATGCTGAATGAAATTTCCAGACCGGAAATAAAAACTGTAAGCTTCCGTATGAAAGATGTTCTGGCGGTTACACCGTTTTCTTCGGAACGTGATATGTTCATGCTTATGGAAGATGATTTCAGAAAATACGGTAAATCAGGGAAAAACTTCGCTGAACTGCGTACTGATGTTTATGATAAGATTGTTAAGAAATCTGGTAATATAAGTATAGAAAATATATATAAAATCATCTCAAAAAATGCAAAAATAAAAGATACTTCCGGACTTATACGCCTTGAATGTGATTTACTGGAAAAATTCACAGTACCTCGCAAATGTGGTAAAATGCTGTATAAACAGGCAATATCCGATAAAAAGAAAGTAATCATATTATGTGACGGTGTATATCCGGAAGAACTCATAAAAAAAATACTTTCGGGTTGCGGATATGATAACTATGATGATATTGTTTTTTCCGATAATTTCGGAGATGTTCTCGAAAAATCCGGCGTTGCACCGTCTGAACTGATACATATAGGCGGAAACGTAGAAAAAGATGTTGAAATACCTGTATTAAAGGGTACAAAGGCATTGTTACTGTCTCCGGAAGTGCCTTTAATGGTCAAATCCGGACGGTTAAGAGGCTTCATACAGGCGGAAAAACTTCTTGACATAGATAATCCGGATTATCTCGCTTTAAGGTGTGCATTCGGACTTTATGCAATGTATGCTTTTGACATACCACAGAATAAGGTCATAAAATCGGATTTCTGTAATAATCCGTATATGATTGGATTCATTATTTTCGGTACTTTGAATCTTATTGAAAACTTCACACCTGAAACAGCTTTACAACGTGAAATTTTATCTAATTTTGAAAAAAATCCGAAAATAGTTCAGGGTATGAATGATTTCAGAATATTATTTGAAAAATATTTCAGCGATTATACAATAATCTGCTCCGGTTGTGAACTACCGTTTATTTTTCTTGAAAGACATTCCGCACCGGCTGACAGAATATTTTTCCGTTCATGCATTTCTGACGGCATATACAAAAAATGGACAGAAAATATTACAGACCCTGAAATTCTGCCTGTGTATTCAAGACCTGTCAGAAAAAACGCTCTTTCAAAGATTGCCGACAAACTCTTTCCGCCAGGTACTAAAGTAAGGACAATTGCGGACAGGATTCTTGCTAAATCGCACCTATAAAACGACATTTATTTTTACCGTCTACATTTTTCATCATTTCCCGTGTTAAAAACATAAAAAGTCTGAAAATAATCTGTTGCACTTCCTTTGTCTGCTATGATAGAATATACTTACTGAACAAAAGGAGGTACAAAAATGAACAATAAAATCAGAGTGCTTATCGGTGACGATTCCGCCGAAACTGGTGTAAGTGTCGCAAATAAGCTCCGTGAAAGAGGTATGTACGCATACACAAGAAGAAAAGACTGTAATGTCATTCTGGATTCAATAAGGAATGACCCCCCTGACGTTGTTGTTATTGACATCACGTTACAAAATGGTGACGTTCTTGCACTCATGAAAAAAGTACGTGAACTGGGTGTTAAATTTCCTGTTTTCGTGGTGACTTCCGCTTATGATAACGAATTTATAGAACGTCAGGTTATGGAAAACGGTGCTTCAAAGTTTCTGCTGAAACCATATGATGCCGATGACCTTTGCAATGCTATAAACTCCGCACTCGGCGACAGAGCAACGAGCCTCAGCGACGATATGGAAATAGTCGTCACCGATATAATACATCAGTTAGGAGTACCGGCACATATAAAAGGTTATCATTACTTAAGAACTGCTATTCTGTATTCCATTGAAGATAAAACGCTTCTCGACAGCGTTACAAAATTACTTTATCCCACTGTTGCAAGTATCTATGATACGACTTCTTCACGTGTAGAGCGTGCTATCAGACACGCCATAGAAATCGCATGGGACAGGGGAAATGTCGATACACTTAATGCCTTTTTCGGCTATACGGTTGATACCGGTAAGGGCAAACCTACAAATTCCGAATTTATCGCACTGATTACGGATAAATTACGCCTCCGCTATAAATCTGCATTGCGTAAGGTCTGAATCTGAAAAGCCGGTAAAATTCCGGAATTGTATATAAATATTTTTACATAAGGAGGTTTTTTACATGGCTTTCAGAAAAATCAGTATCTCTGAACTTTCATTCAATCCGTTTGAAAAAATCGGCAAGGAATGGACTTTACTCACAGGCGGTAACGCTGAAAAATTCAATACTATGACGGCATCATGGGGACAGCTTGGTGTATTATGGAATAAGAATATTTTCACGTGTTATATCCGTCCGAACCGCTATACATACGAATTTGTCGATAATGACGAATTTTTCACAGCGTCGTTTTTCGGTGATGAATACCGCAAGGCTTTATCTTTCTGCGGTTCACATTCCGGCAGAGATTACGACAAGGTAAAAGAAACAGGTCTTACACCGGTTGAAATCGACGGTTGTATGACTTTCGCAGAAGCTGACATGGTTTTTGTATGTCGTAAACTCTATAAATATGACCAGTCCGCCGAAAACTTCACGACAGATGACGGTTTACCGGAAAAGTTCTATAGCACAGACCCATATCACAGGGC
>CAMWUB010000041.1 GCA_947177345.1 uncultured Ruminococcus sp.
ATACTGTTAAATTCATCTTATTTACAATAATTCTTCACATATTTCACACAGGAATGTTATAATATTTACATGGATTTTTACTATGGAAAAAATCCGTACTGAAGTATATCCGCACTGAATTAATATTTAGTTCATAATTTATTAATATTACAGACATAAATTTCTGTCATAATAGAGTGATATACTTTGCTATATTAAAATTAAATTATATAATGAAAGGAGAAGCTCATGATTACTATTGAAAATCTTACAAAATTTTACGGTAACAACCGTGCCGTGAACAATATCAGTTTTACAATAAACGATAATGAGATTCTTGGTTTTCTCGGACCAAACGGTGCAGGAAAATCAACCACAATGAACATGATAGCCGGTTATCTGCCGATGTCAAGCGGAACAGTCAGTATATGTGGTACTGACATATCAAAAGAACCAGTAAAAGCTAAGGCAAAAATCGGTTATCTGCCACAAGACCCACCGGTATATCCGGATATGCGTGTAAAGGAATATATGTCATTCTGTGCAGGTCTGAAACGTATTCCACAAGCAAAGAAAAAAGACGAAATAAAACGTGTTATGGAACTGCTCCGCATAACCGACGTAAAGGACAAGCTTATTAAAAACCTTTCGGGTGGTTATAAAAGGCGTGTAGGATTCGCACAGGCTATACTCGGAAACCCTGAATTTATAATTCTCGACGAACCAACAGTAGGACTTGACCCGAACCAAGTAATCGAAGTAAGAAACATTATCAGAGATTTAAAGAAATCCCATTCAGTAATATTCAGTTCTCATATCCTCAGCGAAGTAAGCGAAGTATGCGACAGAGTTGTAATTATCAACAAGGGCAGTATAAGGGCTATCGATACTATCGAGAACCTTGAAAAGTCATTTGGTGCAACGTCTGTACTTCATATCAAGGTGAACGGCTTTAAGACAAAAACCGCCTCTATCATTGAAATGACAAAGGGTGTCAAGGAAATTACTGACATCACCGAAGAAGATGAAAGAGCATTCAATTTTACGGCACAAATCGAAGGCAATGTAGAAGAAGTCCGTCGTAATCTCATGGCTGAACTGATAAAAAATAAAGTCGATATTGCCGAGATATATTCCGAAAAACCAAACCTTGAAAACGTATTCATTGAACTGATAAACAGACCGGCAAAAAACGGTGGTCTCATGGAACTGGTAAATGAAATCGCACCGGAAAATGATTCCTATATCGACGATACAAAGGAGGAAAATTAAAAATGTTTCCTATTTATAAGAAAGAACTCCAGTCGTTTTTCTATACGCCTTTTGCGTATACACTTACGGCACTGTTCATGTTGCTTTTCACGTATATGTTCAATATCCCGATAAGCAATATTGAATCAAGTACACTACAGTTTTCATTCACTGAAATTTTCTATAACGTAATATTTTATTTTATATTCCTGATACCGATAATGACAATGCGTACATATGCCGACGAAAGAAAATTCGGAACGGAAGTACTTCTGATGACCTCGCCGGTAAGCGTACTGAAAATAGTACTCGCTAAATTTTTTGCGAATCTTACAGTATTTATGTTCATGATATTAGGTTCAACGATATTCCCGATTGTAACCGCCATAAATGGTGAGGTTGTAATCAGTCAGTTAATATGTGCGTATATCGGATTTTTCTGCTGGGGTGCAATGTATATAGCCCTCGGAATGCTTGTATCGTCATTTACGGAAAGTTCTATCTTAGCGGCGATAATCGGTGAAATAGCAATGTTCATATTCCTGTTTATAGACGACTTCTCACAGACAGCATTTATATCACAGTTTCCGAAAGCACAGGAAGTATTATACGCTTTTGCGGCACAGCCACGATTTGCATATTTTTCACAGGGATTCATACGTCTTTCAGATATAGTATTCTTTATATCGGCAATAGTAGTACTTATCGCATGGAATTTCATTTCCATAGAAAAAAGACGTTGGAACAGGGGGTAATAAATCATGCAGAAGAAAAAATTTAATTTTTCCGGAATATTCGCAATTATTCTGTCAATTCTTATATTGCTGATTGCAGTTCCGATAAACCTTATATTTTCATACGCCGATAAGGTATTCGATATGACCCCTAATGGTAAATATACACTCAATGAAAAGACCGTTGAATTTCTTGACAGCGTTTCAGACAAGCAGATAGAAATATATTATCTGTATGATTATAGCCTGAGTGCTTTCCAGAGTGCTCCGGAATTTCTGCCATTATATCATACACTCGACGAGTTAAGTAAGCGTGACAATATAGAACTTATTTCATTCAATCCTGACGAAGAACCCGACAGGGCAAAAGCTCTTGACCCTACCGAAATACTTGGAGTAAGTCAGGCTGACATCTTTGTAAAATGCGGTGACATTATAAAAAAAGTCGCACATGAAAGAATTTTCCAGACAACTTCAGACGGTGTATTTCAGTATGCCGGTGAGGAACTTATTACGAGTGCCATAAAAGTATGTACAAGTGGTTCACTTCCGACAGTATACTTTTTAAACGGACACGGTGAGAGGTCAATAAATGATACTTATGCTACTTATGCGGATACGCTGAAAGCAAATAACTATGATGTAAAAGAACTGAACCTCGACGAAACCGGAGCAGTTCCGGACAATACAGCTATAATATATATAGCCGGTCCTACTCAGGACATAACCGACGACGAGTTAAGAATGTTAAGTGCATACGCCGACAGGGGCGGAAGTATTGCGGTATTCGCCTCACCATGCGATACTAAAGGCTGTTTCAAAAATATTGACCTGCTCCTTGAAAAATTTGAATTAGGTATGGATTACAATTATGTAACCGAAACTAACAGCGTCAACCAGCTACAGAACACAGAGGCAAAACAAAGTGATAACTATTTCCGTGTACAGTATACACCATATACAACGGATTTCACTCAAGACCTCACAACGGATATAAATACACTCATAGACCAAGGCACTTATATAGCCGGTATATCAAACACAAGAAGCGTATATGAATACACTATGGAAACAAGCTATATTGAAAAATCGCCTATAGTACAGAATATCATGGACGCTACCACAAACAAGTACACTACAAAAAGCGTCGCTATGGGTGGCGATACCAAATCACAGAAAGAAGCCAATGAAGAATTAAGTGAACGTGATTTATATTTCGGTTACTATTCTTATAATAAACAGACATTCGGAAAAATGATACTTATGGGAACTACTGATATATTAGGTACAGAAAATCTTAACTTCATGATTTCCGGTACACAATATCTTGCTATATTCTCAAATACATGGCTTTATGATACTGATATTGAAATGGGTATCGGCAACAAATCAAATTCATATGATACAATGCACTTCTCAGATGCCGAAGAAGCAGAATCTGTATTGAGAATTTTTGTAATTATTCCGGTAATCGTTGCAATTATCGGCATTGCAGTATGGCTTAAAAGGAGATACGCTTAATGAAAAAAGTTATTATAGCTATGGTTGCTTTGCTTGTGGTTGCCGGAGGTTCTTTCGGTGCATTTCTTGCCGTAAAGAACAAAAGCGAAAAGGAAACTGAAAAACAGGTTTCAGAACTCGCCGAAAATGTAATATTCAGTTTCGACAGCGAAGCCATAACAGAAATAAATTTTGATTGTCCGGACGGTCATTACAGAGCGTACTATGAAGACGAAACATGGAAACTCGACGGAAACGAGTTCACTTTAGACCAGGATTATATTGATACACTGTTGTATCTTGTATCAGACTTCACAGCGGAAACTAATTACGACGTTCCGGACGATTCTAAAAAAGCTATGTACGGTCTTGATAATCCGTCAGAAACTATAACTTTTTCCGACGGCACGGAAAAATATACTGTATACGTCGGAAAAATAACACCTACCAATGATTATTATTACTTCATGGCTGAGGGTAAAGACAAGGTATATACAGTAAATTCAATACAGGGAAGTGTTCTGAAAGCAAGTCGTATGATGTTGAAAGCCAAAGACCTCATACCATATGATACCACAAACATAAAACAGATTACTGTAAAGAAAGACGGAAAAATAACCTACGATTTGACATATGATACTGATACACTTACATGGTCACTGCCGGAAGAATATTCTGAACTGCCATTCGACCAGACAGCAGTTTCTTCTATGCTTACGACACTTACACGTCTTGAAGCTGAACAGATGCTTGAAGAATACCTTGAAGACATGACAAAGTATGGTTTTGACAAGCCGTCAGCTGAAGTGACTATAAAAGGTACAGACGGTACAGAAAGGAATTTCATTATAGGAAACAGCGACAACAATCAGACATATACTTACATTCTTATGAAAGACTCAAATCAGGTTGAGAGATACTATAAATCAGACCTCAATTTCATAAACTATAAACCATTCAATTTTCTGCCGGATTCTGTCAACAGTGTAAGTTTGTATAATATAAACGGCTTTGAACTGATATTCGGAGATATACAGGATTCTTTCACCGTCAACATGAACGAACGGAAACTTGAAATGAACGGAAAAGCCGTTGATATGGAAAATTCAGAAATATATACATCTTTCCAGAATTTATTTAATTCATTCACAACGCTTATCTTTACAGATACCGATATTGAAGCAACTCCGGATAATTCAGACCCTGTACTTACTGCAATCTACCACGCCGATGATACAGATGATGTTAAAATTGATTTTGTCGATGCCGGAAACGATAAATGTTACATCTTCAAAAACGATGTATATAGTGGCGGAATAGTTGATATAAGCCGACTTACCGGAAAAAATTCCACACAATCATTTTATAGTTCATTCTGTGAACGTGCCGGAATCGTACAGACAGTAAAAAGCAATCCCATTACGGAAGAATAATATAAAACATACTCCCCTGCTTGACGGCGGGGGAATATGTTATATTATACTTGATTTTTCCTGAAAAATATGCTATAATAAAGAAAGGAATTTTATATAATGCTTGACAAGGGATTTTATGAATTTGATATAGTACTTCTTAAAACACACGTTGCTGTGAACATACCGGAAAATCCGATAGCTACCATACAGATTATCCACGGCATGAGCGAACATAAAGAACGTTACTATAATTTCATGAAATTTTTAGGTGAAAAGGGGTTCATAACAATTACCGCCGATAATATAGGTCATGGAAAGAGTATATATCCACCTCATGAATTAGGCTATATATGTGATGAACACCCTGATAATCTTCTGATTGATACGGCATATTGCCTGAGTAAAATAAATCATCTTAATTATCCGTCATTACCGCATTTCATGATAGGTCATAGTATGGGTTCACTCATAGCAAGATGCTGTCTGAAATATGACAGTAACCTTGACGGAGTTATTTTAATCGGTACACCGTGTTACAGCAGGCTTGCACCGTTTGCAGACCTGCTCACCTCTGAACTTGAAAAGAAACTTTCACCGGATTACCGGAATGAAATTATACGTGAATGGTCTGAAAAATTTCTTAACCGGAATTTTGAAGATATATCGCATTCATGGATTTGCAGTAATCCGGAAGTTGTTATGGCGTTCAATAATGACCCTCTGTGTAACTTTACCTATACATTGAGTGGTTATCAGGCACTTACAGGATTAATGAAACAAGCGTATTCAATGGAAACGGCTGAAAATCCCGATATGCCGATAAAATTCATTTCAGGTAAAGATGACCCTTGTATGTTATCGGAAGAAAAATTCTTTGAAGCTATAAAATCACTTGAAAATATCGGCTACAGAAATATAACCCATAAATTGTATGTCGGTATGAGGCATGAAATTCTTAATGAAACAGATAAAATGCTTGTCTGGAATGATATTTCAGATAATCTTACATCATGGACAGAAAGGAAAGTTAAACAATGGATATAAACAAAACTCTTGCAAAAGAATTTAATCTGAAACAGGAACAGGTTGATAATACAGTACAGCTTATCGACGATGATAAGACAATCCCGTTTATCGCCCGTTACCGTAAGGAGCTTACCGGCTCACTCGATGACCAGTTACTCCGTGAATTATATGACCGTCTTATGTATCTCCGCAACCTCGAAAAACGCAAGGAAGAAATTATAAATTCAATCACGGAGCAGGATAAAATGACTTCTGAAATAGAAAAGGCAATAAGTTCTGCCACAACGCTCGTGGAAGTTGAAGATATATACAGACCATTCAGACCTAAAAGGCGTACCCGTGCAGGTATTGCACGTGAAAACGGTCTCGAACCGCTTGCACTAATCATAATGGAACAGAACGCCTATACAGACCCTGAAACTGAATCACAAAAATTTGTAAATGAAGAAAAAAACGTACCCGATACTAAAACGGCTTTACAAGGTGCTATGGATATAATAGCTGAAAATATATCTGATGATGCCGATATAAGAAAAAAACTCCGTACACTTATCGGCGAAAACGGTGAGATAATTTCAAAAGCATCAGACCCCGAAAAAGAAAGCGTTTATATGGATTACTATGAATATAAAGAACCTGTTTCAAAAGTAGCCAATCACAGAGTACTCGCAATCGACAGGGGCGAAAAAGAGGGATTCCTGAAAATTTCAATACACATAAACGAATCAGAAGCAACAGGAATAATAATAAACAAGTATGTGAAAAATAATTCCCTGTGTGGTGAAGTGGTAAAATCTGCCTGCGAGGACAGTTATAAAAGATTGATTTTTCCGTCTGTAGAACGTGAAATACGTTCTGAAATGACTGCAAAAGCCTCAGAGGATTCTATAAAAGTATTTGCTTCAAATCTAAGACAGTTATTATTGCAGGCTCCTCTGAAAAATAATGTAATATTAGGTCTTGACCCTGGCTTCAGGACAGGTTGTAAAGTAGCCGTTATAGACCATACCGGAAAAGTACTCGATACCGGCGTGATATATCCCACAGCAAGTTCTAAACAGAATGTAGCCAAATCCGCCGAAACTATAAAATCACTCATAAATAAACATAATGTTACAATAATTTCTATCGGAAACGGTACGGCATCACGTGAAACTGAAAATTTTGTAGTAGATTTACTTAAAGAAATTCCACAGAAAATAAGTTACATGGTAGTAAGCGAAGCTGGTGCTTCTGTATATTCCGCCTCGAAACTCGCCTCTGAAGAGTTTCCGGACTATGATGTATCTTTAAGAAGTGCCGTATCTATTGCGAGACGTTTACAAGACCCTCTTGCTGAACTCGTCAAGATAGAACCAAAAGCCATAGGAGTAGGACAATATCAGCACGATATGCCACAGGCTCGCATGAATGAAGCTCTGTCCGGAGTTGTTGAGGATTGCGTAAATATGGTCGGCGTTGATTTGAATACAGCATCATATTCATTGCTGTCATACGTATCCGGAATCAATTCAGCAGTAGCAAAGAATATAGTCGCATACCGTGAGGAAAACGGAAGTTTTACAGACCGTAAGGAATTAATGAAAGTCTCGAAACTCGGCAAAAAGGCTTTTGAACAGTGTGCCGGATTCTTAAGAGTACGTGACGGAAAAAATCCGCTTGACAATACAGGTGTACATCCTGAAAGCTATTCCGCAACTACTTCACTGCTTACGGAATGTGGCTTCACAATCGAAGATGTAAAGAATGGTGGCGTTCCGGAGATAGCGGAAAAAGCCGGAAATATCGGACTTGAAAACATAAGTACAAAATTAGGTGTAGGCGTTCCGACATTGACGGATATAATCAGCGAACTTAAAAAGCCAGGCAGAGACTTACGTGACGAACTCCCACCACCTTTATTAAGAAGCGGTGACATCATGGAAATAAAAGACCTCAAAGCCGGTATGGAACTTGTAGGAACAGTCCGGAATATCATTGACTTCGGTGCATTTGTAGATATCGGCGTACATACAGACGGTCTTGTACATATTTCGCAGATTTGCAGAAAACATATAAAACACCCTCTTGAAGTGGTAAAAGTCGGGGAAGTTGTAAAAGTCCGTGTACTCGACGTTGATATAAAAAGAAACAGAATATCACTCACTATGATAACAGACAATGCCATAAAATTAGACGATATAAAAGCCGGTATGGAATTTGAAGGTATTGTTGACAGCGTTGTAAACTTCGGGGCATTCATTGACATAGGTGCAGAAACAGACGGATTTGTACATATTTCACAGATTTCACAGAATCATATTAATCACCCGTCAGACGTTCTTAAAACCGGCGATAATGTAAAAGTACGTGTAATTGAAGTCGATAAGGAAAAGAAAAGAATTTCCCTCACTATGAAATCTGATAATAATTCAGATGCTTCAAAGCAGTACAGGAAATCAGAAAGAAAAACCAAAGAAAGAAACGTTATAAGAAACAGTAATTTCAGGATAAAAGAAAAATAATAAAAACGGACGGTTTAACCGTCCGTTCTGAAAGATTTCAGGTTGTAAACTCTACTCCTGGTATATCCGACATTTTATGTGCTGAACTGTCGCCGTCTCTGGAAAGTCTCACTTCATACTGAGAGGCAAGAAGTAAAAAAGGTTGGTCAAAATATTTTTCACCGTATTCGCTTATTACCTTGTCGAATTGTCCGGTACGTCTGAGCAGGTCAGCTTTTAAGAGCATCATGTTGTCGTCGTCGGTAAGATTACTGTTTTCAAGTATACTTATTGCTTCAATACGACACTCATCAGCGGAAGCTGTATTTTTCAGGTCATCGAAAACCCACGCACCATACAGATAAGACTTCACAGCCTCGGCATAATTACGGTTTTTAAGGTTTACAAGAGCTTTACGGATAAATCTTGAAACAAGTATGTTATCCGTTTCGATACCGCCGAGTGTAGTATATTCCGTGCTTCTGAGATAACGCCGTCTTGTATCAAGCGGTATTTCAAGTGAATTATTACAGTAACTACATACCGGACACTCCATAACCCATAATTCCATTGTATTACGATGTTCACCGTCGGGTCTCAAATCCAGCTCCGGAACACCTCCGGACTGTATTTTTGTTATGACTGTATGTGAAGATACCGTACCGCATACACTGCATACTACTTTTTTTATTTCAGTTTCCATAAAAAAACGTTCCTTTCACTTATATTAAGCTGATTATATCATAATTATAAATTATTGTCAACAGAAATTTTTTCAGAAACTGTTTACAAAAACTCTGAAATATGATATTATATTAAAAGCAGTATTGTTA
>CAMWUB010000042.1 GCA_947177345.1 uncultured Ruminococcus sp.
CATTTTAAGTATATTCTTTTATCAAATGTATATCCATTTTCAACATAAACTGTTGAAGCCTCTGAAACAATAAACTCCGCAAAAGGTATTGAGGAAAACTGATTTTTTACAGCAGGGACTTCCTGGTATGTTCCATTTGTCACTTCACATCCATATATGTCATATGAATAGACAGTTTTAGTTATAGTCTTAGTTTTCTGTCTGCCTTTTGCAAGAAACAGGCACATCAATCGTGGCGTTTCATGCAATTCATCAGCAGAAACATAATTTTCTTCATCAACAGTTGTCCGAATATCCGCAAAATAACCATTTCTCTGCCATTCCCTGACAGCCTGCTCCGCCGTTACAGGACGGACATATGGATTAATCACATTACTTTGTAAATTGTTGTTCGCTGGTGTCTGCGGTGGATTATCACCGGACGGCTCACTCTGAACGTAAATATTCATATTCATCATATTCATACTTTCTATTTTTGTTGATATAATTGGTATAAACGGTGAATCTGCCATATATACTCCTCCTTTTCTGTTTGTAATATTATACCATATATTTTGTATTATTTCAAGATATTCTGTAAATATTAACAATTTCAATTATATATCATAACAGTGAATCTATGTCAGGTACTGATTTTACGAAAATGGTGTGACCGCATAGGTTATCCGCCTCCGGGCGGAGCATAGAACCACAATCAGAAAGGAGGCTAAAACAATGTTCAATAACCAGCGTTACATAACAAGGGGTATTGATTCTGAAATTCCGTTTGAACTTCAGCTTTTCATGTGGGAATGTATCGACAGACTGCCGGAAGAATGTGATTACTTTCAGGTGTTCAGACTTGAAAATCTGAACGGCATTCAGCGAATCACGCATTTTTCGGAACAGCCGGAATACCATATGGAATACCTTATTCCAACGGGCAACCCCATTACAGCAAAGGTCTACATCATAGATAGTGACACATACAGCACAATGCTTTTAGCAGAAGAATATTAACCCGCACGACAAAGCCCTCCCGATTAATTTCGGGAGGGCAATTTTTATTTTATGGAGGTCAAATCAATGGAAGAAGAAAAAATCTACTGCATCCACTGCGGTGAAGTAATCGAGGGTGATGACTACGACACCATCTACGGCGAGCCAATCTGTCAGGACTGTGTTGATGACTACACAGTGGTCTGTGACCGTTGTGACGAGATTATCTGGGACTGTGACTCGTACAGCGACGGAAATACCTGTCTTTGTGGTCACTGCTATGACAACTACTACACACGATGTGATGAGTGCGACACAATCATTCACAATGATGACACATACGAATACGATGACTGCTATTACTGCCACGACTGCTATCAGGATATCCGCAGAAAAGATTCAATTCACGAATACAGTTACAAGCCTGAACCGATTTTCTACGGTGACAGTAACCGTTATTTCGGTGTTGAGCTTGAAATCGACGGAGCAGGCAAAGACGAGGATTACGCAGAGGAAATCCTTGATATCGCCAACGAGGACGACGAACATATTTACATAAAGTCCGACGGAAGCCTTGAAGACGGCATGGAGATTGTAACGCACCCGATGTCACTTGAATATCACAAGGATTTCTGCTGGGACAGGGTTATGAAAAAAGCAGTGTACCTTGGTTATCGTTCGCACCAGACAAGCACCTGCGGACTTCATATTCACGTTAACCGTAATAGTTTTGGTCTTGACCGTGACGAGCAGGACGAAGTTGTTTCAAGAATTCTGTACTTTGTAGAACACCACTGGAACGAGATGCTGAAATTTTCAAGACGTTCCGAGTACGCTATGAACCGTTGGGCTGCAAGATACGGCTATGAAAACTCACCAAAAGCAATCATGGATAAGGCTAAGAAAAGTTATGGTCGCTACGTTGCTGTTAATCTCTGTAACCGCCATACTATTGAATTCCGTTTGTTCAGAGGTACGCTCAAACACAATACCCTTATCGCAACGCTTGAACTCGTCAACAAAATCTGTGAACTTGCTGTTCTGATGGACGATGACGGAATTTCAAAAATATCGTGGTCTGAATTTGTAGCAGGAATCAAAGAGCCCGAACTCATTCAGTATCTCAAAGAGAGAAGTCTTTACATCAACGAAAAAGTTACAATAGAGGAGGAATTTTAATTATGTGTGCATTATTCGGCTGGCTTGACTACAAGCATATTGTACCTTATAAAGTCATGAAGAAACTTACTCAGGCACTCGCCAACGCCGCTGAGGAACGTGGCACTGATGCAGCAGGAATTTCATATATTCGTGACGGAAAAGTCGTTATCTTCAAACGCCCGAAACCTGCCCATAAAATCCACTTCAATGCTCCCGACGGCACAACAGCAGTTATGGGACACACCCGTCTGACAACTCAGGGCAATCAAAAGTTCAACCAGAACAACCACACGTTTTATGGTTATGCGGACAAGAATTTTGCGTTTGCACATAACGGTGTACTCTACAACGACCAGGAACTTCGCAAAACAAAAAACCTGCCTGACACTCACATCGAAACAGATAGCTATGTTGCAGTACAGCTTATTGAACAGCAGAAAAAACTTGATTTTGACAGTCTGAAAAATATGGCTGAAACGGTACAGGGCAGCTTCAACTTTACTGTACTTGATGAGGATAATTCGCTGTATATCGTCAAAGGCTCTAACCCTATGTTCCTAATTCACTTCCAGGAAATCGGTCTGTATGTTTATGCATCGACAGAATCAATCATGAAGAATGCACTGAAAAAAGTTGGTATGAAAAATATCCCATACATAAAAATCGAAACAGCTCATGGTGATATTATCAGAATCGACAGCAACGGTTTTCTGTCACGTTCAGAGTTTGAGGATAAAGACGATTTCAAATATACTTCATGGCTGAAATACTCCTATGATGATTTAGACGATGGCTACTATACTCAGCACGAACAGTTACTTTTTGACATCTGCAATACTTTTGGTGTTGACGAAGACGACATTGCTCTATTGCTGGACTACGGCTACAGCTCGGACGAAATTGAAGAGATGCTCATGGACTGCGACCTGCTCCATTCAACTATACAGAACATCAAGTGTCCGGATTATTACGACGATTTTCAAATGGAAATGTAAACAATAAAATTTAACGACATAATCTGAAAATTAAAAAATAATACCGCCCAACATATAAATAAAAAAATATATGAAAGGCGGTATTTTTTTATGAATTTATCTACATTCAACTCAAATGACGAGCTTCCGCTCACATTAACAGCAAAAGATGTAGCCGGATATTTAAGCATCTCGCTGACTTCCGGCTACAATCTTATGAACTCAAAAGGATTTCCGGTTCTGAAACTCGGCAAACAGCTCCGTGTGACCCGTGATAATTTTTTGAACTGGCTTAACAACACAAACGAGGTGATTTACAAATGAAAAAAGGCAATAACGAAGGCTCAATCCGCAGACGTTCCAACGGCACCTGGGAAGGACGTTATTCTGATGGTCGTGACGACAACGGCAGACAGATTCAGCGTTCCGTCTATGGCAAAACACGTAAGGAAGTCGCCGAAAAACTCAACGCCGTACTCCATAACAAGCAGACAGGTTCCTATGTTACTCCGAACAGACTCCTGCTGAAAGACTGGCTGATTCAGTGGCTTCAGAACTATGCTTCTGTAAGCATAAGACCGTCCACCTACATAAGCTATGAGGGATATGTCCACAATCACATTATCCCGATATTAGGCGATATTCCGATACAACAAGTTACTCCTGCCATAATTCAGAACTTCTACAATCAGAAATTTGAAAACGGCAGAACTGACGGAAAGGGAGGTCTTTCCGCAAAGACAATCCGAAATCTTCATAATATGCTTCACCAGGCTATGGAGCAGGCTTGTATAAATGGAATAATAATAAGCAATCCAACTCACGGAACAGTAATCCCACGACAAGAAAAACGCGAAATGCGTGTACTGTCCATTGACGAACAAACAAAACTTTTAAGCGTAATACAATACTCACAGACTAGGATTTGCGATACTGTTCGACCTTGCCACTGGTCTGCGTATCGGCGAACTCTGTGCATTACGCTGGACTGATGTGAATTTCAACAGGTGTACTATCAAAATAAGCCGTACTCTCCAGCGTATCAAGAAAAATCTGAACGAGCTTGAAGAAATCGACGAGGACGATGAAGATACCTGCTCCACTACCCTTATTGAAGGCAATGTGAAAACTCCAAAAGGTTACAGGGAAATTCCAGTTCCGCAGAATGTCTGGATAAAACTGCTTGAATACAAGGAACGTCAGCAGCAGGAATATATGTATTTAGGTGTTCCGATTATGCCAAATGGATTCGTATTCTCAATGCCGTTCGGTACGTGCGTTGAACCTCATACAATGCGTGACGCTCTTAATTATCTGCTTAAAATTGCAGAAATAGAACACGCTAATTTTCACGCTCTCCGTCATACTTTTGCAACAAGAGCTATCGAAAACGGCGTAAACGTCAAGGCTCTCAGTGACATCTTAGGTCATGCAACTGTACAAATAACAATGGACTTATACTGTCACTCATCAATTGACCTTATGCGTGACAGCATGAACAAAATTTCTGGACTTTTCTGAAAATATGGGCGGAGCTTAACTGCTCCGCCACTTTATTTTTTATATTGAAACTTTCAAAAAATATCAGCAATAGGTTTCCATTCAGAATCAGCCATATCCTCAGCAAATAATGTATTATTGATATAAAGCCGGTTGTCCTTGTCTCGAACAAATCCCCAACGAAGATTATGCTGTTCGGCATACGCCTTGAAAGCGTTGAATTTATTTTCAGTCTGTCGGTCAATGTTCTTGTCCTGACCGTGACTTTCTCCGCCTTTTGTTTCTATTACCCAAACAGTGCCGTCCTTTTTCATAACAATGTAATCAGCGTAAAACAGCCATTGATGCTGAACTCCGTCAACATAAACAATGGAAAAATACTGTTGTCCGGTATCGCCGTTTTTGTAAACCCATTCTATATCGTCCCTTGTTTCACAGTACTGTTCAAAAAGCATTTCGGAAGTACTGCGGACAAGACTTGTTGCGAATCCCGAAGTATACTCTTTATAGGCATTGCTCAGATAATCGGTTTCTGCTTTGACATTCGGGTCGTATCTGAAAAAATCCTGTTCCGGAATGTGAAATACAGAAGTTTTCGGATTTTTTATAAATTCAGCCTGTCTTCCGATGTCCGATGTAATATCCCTGAATTCCTCACGGAGCTTATGAGAATTATTTATCACAAACGCATAAAATTCTTTTGTATTCATTTCAATCAATTTATATTTTCTTTTCTTACTCTGACGGAAAAGACGTTCAAGAATAACCTTGACTTTAGCTGTAGGTATTCCAACGGCTTTCTTTATGCTGTCAATGCTATGAAGTAACTGCAAACCGTTTTTGTGTGTATCAGCCTTTTGAAGTGTAGTATGGTAGTTTGTTTCATTAAGACTGTTTTTGTCAGTCAGGTTTGATATACGAACAAATTCACCATACAGCACCTTATTGATAATATCTTCTCCGAAAATATATCCTGTACTTTGGAGTATCTTTTGATTCTGTCCTTTGTCGTCACCTAATTTATACTTGTCTATCAGGTGCTGATGAAGCATTGCAAGAATATCACGCTCACCCAGACCGTCAAAATCCATATCCCTGACTTGCTTTTCAAGAGTAAAAGTCTTGCACTTATCTTTCAGAAATAATCGTCTTGTTTCATAAGCCTTGTCAATGTCCGAAAGAAGTCCCTGCCTGTACTTGTCGTCAAAAGTATAAACATAACAGAAATCCAGTAAATCGTCTTCATAATGCTTTGCTTCGGGCATTCTGCGTATTCTTCCAATGGTCTGGACTTCAAAATTTTCACTCATTCCCTCACGGAGCTTGACAAGAATTTTTGCTCTCGGACAGTCCCAGCCCGTACTTATTGCCTGTTTCATCAGCAGAAAAACCGGTATACCGTCATTTGCAGTGAAATCAGCAGTCAGATTTTTCTTTTCGTCTGCCATCCACTTTGCAACCATTCCGTTTTCGTAAGTGTAACCCATTCCGGCAAGCTTTTCCTCAACCGCCTTTATCGTTTCGGGCTGACCGTTCGGAAACTGTATCAGAACTAACGGTCTTATGTTTTTGTTCAGGCTCTTGTATCGGGACTGTATTTCTTTTCGTTTGATGTCGGCAAGATTCAGCAGATAGTCGTAATCTTCCGTAACCTGTGCGTTGTCGGCTACGCCCTCGTTAACGTAAAGTGCTTTGGTGATAAGTCCGGCGTTGATAACGTCAATCTCGTCTATCTCGAAAAACTCACACTTTTTATTCTGATTTGCCGTCGCACTAACTCGCACAATGTGAAACGCTGAAAAAGCATCGATAATGTCCTGAGCCTTTTTGGTATCGTTGGCGTGTTCCTCGTCGATTATCAGGATAAATTTCAAGCCGTTTCTGTGGGCTTCGGCTATGCGGTCAAAAAGATTCTTGCGTTCACCGTCACGGATTGCAAGATTTTTATTCTTGTTACGGACGAGTTCCCAGTTAATGAAAGTTGTCGTTTCCGCCTCAAAACCGTTCTGCATAGCGTCAAAAATATTCTGCGTCCTACGGTTTGGAAGAAGTCGACGCATTTTTTCCTGACTCTGTTCTTCCAGTCCGCCCGAACCCGGACAAAACCACACAAAAGAAGTTTTCGGGTCAACTTTGAACAGATATTCGTCTATGTAGTCAAGCAAGATGACCGTTTTTCCTGAACCTGTCGGGGATTTCATGACAATAACCTGTTTTGAATCGGGTGCAACCGTAAAATCAATTAACTTTATAACTGCCTGCTCCTGAAAAGAAAACAGATTCAGTGCAATTCCGCCTGTTACCATGATTCACCCTCCTGTCTCAAATCAAACTCAAAGTAATAATCAGGGATAGTTTTTATATTAACGTCTGCAAAAATTTTAGCCTGCTCCGTCGTGAAAAGCACGTCCTTTGCAACGTAAATCGTCTTTACTTTGGAAAAATTTTCCCAGTTTTCAGCCAGTTCGTCGGCATCTTGTTCGTCAAGTAGCATGATATATTGACTGCCGTCTATTTTTACACCGTTTTCAAGCTGTATCATCTCTGCTATGTGTTCAAGAAGTTCGTCCGACAGATATTCACAGTCCCTTGCCACAAAGTCCGTGCGGTAGTATTTGAGGTTTGCGGAAATGCCGTCAGAATATATGCTACCGTCCTGTCTTTTCCCCGATATTACAGTTTTTATGCGTGGGTATGTAACGTCCGTACAGATGTTATTTTCGTTATTGGTGCAGAGTATGAATTTTCTGTTTCCGCCGTCCTGTTGGTTCAGTTCGAGGACTGCCTGTGCGGTTGTTCCGCTACCTGCGAAAAAGTCAAGAATAATTGCATCTTTATTTCTTAAAGTAGCTACTTCAATAAGATATCTTATCAGTCCAACAGGTTTAGGAAAACTAAATTTTTTAGTGCCAAATAATGCAGTAATTTCTTTTGTTCCGTCCTGTGTCATTCCTACAATATCAGACGGCAGATATGTACTTATTGCAACAACTCCAAAATCTGCCCCTGCTTTTTTCATATCATCTTCTTTCCAATATCTTAAAACTGGCTTGGATATTTTTAAAAAATCATAATCATTAGGAAAAATAACTCTGTTCTCATCATAATATTGCTGAAATGTTTCTTTAGTTATCGCCCAGCATCTTAACGGATTAACCGGAAATTCTTCTTTTGTTTTAGGATTTATCATACTAAAATTGCTGTTTGGTCTTTCTTCAATAGTTCGTTGAGTTGTCAAATCGTGAAATCTCCAAGGTCTGTCCGGAAAATCGGAAGTTTCATAATATTTCCGTTCTTTTCCTTTAATTCCGGCTTTAAATAATGGATTGGCATAACAAAGAATACTTTCACAATCTTGTGATATTCCAAATGGAACATCTGATTTTGCTGTCCTTTTTCGCCATGGAATCAGAGCAACAAAACTATTCTCACCAAAAATCTCATCACAAAGTAATTTTAAATTTGCCTGTTCGTTGTCATCAATTGAAATAAAAATACAGCCTTTTTCAGATAAAAGTCTTTCAGCAATTCTTAAACGCTCTGCCATAAAAGAAATCCATTTACTATGTCTGAAACCGTCGTCTTCACCTATTTTGCAGTCATCATAAACAAAATCCTTGTTTTTGGTATTGTACGGCGGGTCAATATAGATAACATCAATCCTGCCCCTGTGGGTCTTTTCCAGCAAATACAGACTGTGCAGATTATCGCCCTCCAGAAGAAAATTATAATCCTGCTCCGGCAGGGTTGTTATTTCTTTGTCCGTGTCCTCCGTAAATACCGGAATGTGAGTTCTCATCTGCACGTTTACCGCTTCTTCGTGTTCCTCCCACACAAGACCGTATTTCTTTGCGTTCAGTTCGTTTTCAATCTCGTTTATCGCTGACAATGTTTCGTCATCGCCCCTGTGTTCCTCACGGATTCGGGCAAGCATCTCAAACATTCGCTGTCTTTTTTTCTTCGACAGGTTGGACATTGTATTTCCTCCATTCCTTAATATTTATTATACACCTCATCAATTAATTCTTCTAATTGCTTATCATACTTTACACCAATTGATAATAAGTCTTCTATATGCAACTTTTTCATTAAAATTTCAGATTCATTTTTATCAGATATATCTTCAATCATAACTGGACTACATATAACTTTGTCCCTGTCAATTGACCCTATATATTGTGTATAATTTTCAATCTTACAAAGATTACTACA
>CAMWUB010000043.1 GCA_947177345.1 uncultured Ruminococcus sp.
TGCTATAATTTATTCAGAACTGCGAAAGCAGAATTTTTTAAAGGAGGTTTTTTAACAATGGCGTTAAAAAATCAGTATCTCATCGACTTATTGGAAACAGTCAAGAAAAGAAATCCTGGTGAACCTGAGTTCATTCAGGCAGTTACAGAAGTTCTCGAAACTCTTCAGCCGGTAGCTGAAAAGAGACAAGACCTCATCGACGCAGGCGTATTCGACAGAATCGTAGAGCCTGAAAGACAGATTATGTTCCGTGTACCGTGGGTTGACGACAACGGTAAGGTACAAGTTAACAGAGGTTTCAGAGTACAGTTTAACTCTGCTATCGGTCCATACAAGGGCGGTATCCGACTTCACCCGTCCGTATACCTCGGAATTATCAAGTTCCTCGGTTTTGAACAGGTATTCAAGAACAGCCTCACAACTCTCCCTATGGGCGGTGGTAAAGGTGGTTCAGACTTTGACCCTAAGGGCAAATCTGACGGTGAAATTATGCGTTTCTGCCAGAGCTTCATGACAGAACTTTGTAAACATATCGGTGCTGATACAGATGTTCCTGCCGGTGATATCGGTACGGGCGGACGTGAAATCGGTTATATGTTCGGACAGTACAAGAGACTCCGCAACGAATTTGTAGGCGTTCTTACAGGTAAGGGTCTCACTTATGGTGGTTCACTCACAAGAACTGAA
Source organism: uncultured Ruminococcus sp. (assembly GCA_947177345.1). Classification (GTDB taxonomy): domain Bacteria; phylum Bacillota; class Clostridia; order Oscillospirales; family Ruminococcaceae; genus Ruminococcus. The sequence continues at coordinate 688 of CAMWUB010000043.1, forward strand.
GCTACTGGTTATGGTCTCTGCTACTTCACTGACGAAATGTTAAAGGCTAACGGCATGAGCTTTGAGGGCAAGACAGTTGTTATCTCCGGTTCTGGTAACGTTGCTATCTACGCTACAGAAAAGGCTACAGAACTCGGTGCAAAGGTTGTTACACTCTCCGACTCAAACGGCTATGTTTACGACCCAGATGGCATTGAACTTGACCTCGTTAAGCAGATTAAGGAAGTTGAACGTGGACGTATCAAGGAATACGCTGAAAGAACTTCACACAAGAACGTTACTTATACAGAGGGCTGTTCTAAAATCTGGGAAGTTCCTTGTGATATTGCACTTCCTTGTGCTACACAGAACGAAATCAACGGCGAATCCGCACAGATTCTCGTAAATAACGGCTGTAAGGTTGTTTCTGAGGGTGCTAATATGCCTTCAACTCCTGAAGCTATCGAAACTTACCTTGCAAACGGTCTCCTTTATGGTCCTGCTAAGGCTGCTAATGCCGGTGGTGTTGCTGTATCAGGTCTCGAAATGAGCCAGAACAGCGAGAGACTTTCATGGACTTTTGAAGAAGTTGACAACAAACTCAAGGGCATCATGAAGAGCATTTTTGCATCATGTGATAGTGCTTCCAAGGAATACGGCATGGAAGGCAATTATATGGCTGGTGCTAACATTGCAGGCTTCCTCAAGGTTGCCGAGGCTATGAAGGCTCAGGGTTGTGTCTGATTAAAAACTAATCGTGACTTATCAGGAATAAATTAAATATATATGACCCTTGTCGTGCTGACCGGCAAGGGTTTTTTTATAATAAATATTCCCTGCCGTATATACAGCAGGGAAGTTTTTTCATTCAAACTGATATTCACCGTTATATTCTGATTTGAACTTCTCAAAGACAGCTTGTAAAAGTTTATCGTCGTCAATAGAAAGAAATTCGCCTGTTTCGTCTTCAGACGGCATAATTTCAAGAATAACAACACCGTCATCATCTTCGTCGAATGGCAGAAGTACCGCAAAATAACGTTCCTGATACTCAACTTCACCGATAACTTCAAAAGAGACTTCGTTTCCGTCGTCGTCAGTAAGAGTTATATAATTTTCGTCTTCCTCTTCAAAATCTTCATCTTCGATAAAATCACTCATAGTAAGAACCTCCTGTTTATTTCTGATTTCCGCCGTATTCGGCAAGAAATTTATTGAATACATTCTGTAGAATATCTTCCGGAACTGGTGCAAAATTACTGCAATTATTTTCCTCGTCCGGAACGAGTTCCAGAATTACATTATGGTCTGTATCCTCGGCTGTCGGCAGAAGAACTATATAAAATTTTTCCTCATACTCGACAACGCCAAGAACCATAAATTCTTCCGGTTCGCCGTCCTGATTCGTAAGGGTAATAAATTCGTTTTCTGCCGGTTCTTCCGGTGTAGTCAGTTCTTCAGCGATTTCCGCCATAAGTTCCTGAACCTCTTCACTGCTGAAATACTCCTCGTTGTCGTCAAAATCAACCATAGAAAAAAATACCTCCTTTTTTTTCCGTATAACTTATTTTATCATATTTCAACAAAAAAATCAAGTGAAAATATGTAAAAATCTGCCATTAATATTATTTTCTTAAATACATATAATACTGTTGGGAGATGATAAAATGAATAAAGAAATTCCAGTACCTGACCCATTCGCAAAGGATTACGAATATTTTTTCCCGTCAGCATCGTGGAATGATTCCGGAATTATGCCGTTGATTGCCGGAGAAGATACCATAAACGATTCAGCCGGTATTTTTCCGCCGGTGACGGAAATTGATATTAAAATCCCTGAACAGTAATTCATGACACTCTTTAACAGGGTGTCTTTTTTTACTTTACTTTTTTTAATTAAAATGCTATAATATTATAAAAAGGAGCTGATTTAATGTTAATTGAAAATTTTATCGGACATCTCAAAACTGTACTCCACCACAGACATCTTGTTATGTGGCACTGCTTCAGAGCAGGTATTTTCCGTCACGGACTTCTGCATGACCTTTCAAAATTCTCCCCGACTGAATTTATACAAGGTGTAATATATTTTCAAGGTAACAGAAGTCCTAACGAAAAAGAACGTGAAACTGAGGGATATTCAAAGGCGTGGCTTCACCATAAGGGAAGAAACCGTCATCATTTCGAGTACTGGACAGACTACAATCCGAAAACTCGCCGTTTAGAACCTGTTCCGATGCCTGACGACTACATAGTAGAGATGTTCTGTGACAGGCTTTCTGCCTCAAAGACCTACAACAAGGAAAAATATAACGATTCCTGTCCGCTTGAATACTATACAAGGGGAAAAACTCACCGTTTCATAGAAAAAAATACCGCACGTAAAATAGAATTTCTGCTCCGTATGCTCGCCGATAAGGGAGAAGATTATACTTTCCGTTACATAAGGAAACATATCACCCGAAGATAAAAAGACACTTTTAAGTGTCTTTTTTACTTAAAGATATTTTTTAAGATACTGTCCAGTGTATGATTCTTCACACTGTGCTATTTCTTCGGGCGTACCCTGTGCGATAATCATACCGCCCTTATCTCCGCCCTCGTGACCTAAATCTATTATATGGTCAGCGACTTTTATCACATTGAGATTATGTTCTATCACAAGTACAGTATTTCCCTGCTCCGTGAGTTTCTGAAGTACTTCAATCAGATTATGCACGTCGGCTGTATGAAGTCCTGTCGTTGGCTCGTCGAGAATATATATAGTCTTTCCGGTAGAACGCTTTGACAATTCCGTTGAAAGTTTAACACGTTGTGCCTCACCGCCGGAAAGCGTTGTAGCGGATTGTCCAAGTTTTATATATCCTAAACCTACTTCCTGTAAAGTCTTAAGTTTACGTGAAATTTTCGGCATATGTGCGAAAAATTCAACGCCCTCATCGACGGTCATTTCAAGTACGTCATAAATGGATTTGCCCTTATATTTTATTTCAAGAGTTTCACGGTTATAACGTCTGCCGTTGCAGACCTCACACGGAACATAGACATCCGGCAGGAAATGCATTTCAATTTTAATGATTCCGTCGCCCTCACATGATTCGCAACGTCCGCCCTTTACGTTGAAAGAAAAACGTCCGCTGTTATAACCGTGTGCCTTAGCGTCCGGAGTCTGTGCGAAAAGTTCCCGAATATCTGTGAAAACTCCGGTATAAGTCGCCGGATTTGAACGTGGTGTACGTCCTATCGGTGACTGGTCAATGCATATAACCTTGTCGAGATTTTCAAGACCGTCCATACTATCGAATTTACCGTCTTTTATCTTGGCACGATTAAGTTTCATGGCAAGATGTTTATATATTACTTCGTTGACAAGAGAGGATTTCCCTGAACCCGATACGCCAGTAACACATACCAGCTCCCCTAACGGAATACTTACATCTATGTGCTTTAAATTATTTTCGTAAGCTCCGTGTATTGTAAGAAATTTACCGTTTCCGGAACGTCTTTTCACAGGGACTTCAATTTTTTTACGTCCGCTGAGATACTGTCCGGTAATTGATTCTTTACATTCAAGTAAACCCTTTACGTCGCCGGAATAGACTACTGAACCACCGTTCACACCTGCTCCTACACCAATATCGACGATATAATCCGCCGATAACATTGTATCATCATCATGTTCCACGACTATAAGAGTATTTCCGGCATCTCTTAATTTTTTGAGTGTTGCAATTAATTTATCGTTGTCACGTTGGTGAAGTCCTATGCTTGGTTCGTCGAGAATATACAGTACCCCCACCAGTGAAGAACCTATCTGTGTAGCAAGTCTTATACGCTGACTTTCACCACCGGAAAGAGTTCCCGAAGCCCTCGAAAGTGTAAGGTATTCCAGCCCTACACTTTTCAGAAAACCTAAACGTTCTTTTATTTCCTTAATAATCCGCCCGCCTATCATGAAATCATGTTCTGAGAGTTTCAAATTTTCAAAGAAATCAAGGCAACCAGTTACAGAAAGTTCCGTAATTTCGCTTATATTCTTTCCGCCGACAGTAACCGCCAGATATTCCGGTTTCAGACGTTTTCCGTGACATTCCGGACATTCTGTTTCGCTCATGTACTCTTCGATTTCATTCCGTGAACTCTCGCTATTCGTATCTCTGTAACGTCGCATGAGATTATTTATTACACCCTCGAAAGACGTATTATAAGTCCCACCACCTAAACTTTCCGGACGTTTCAGAGTAAGTTTTTCGCCGTCCGTACCGTAAAGGAAAATATCAAGCTGATTTTTTTTCAGATTCTTCACCGGAACGTCAAGCGGAATACCGTATTTTTCAGAAATCGCTTTATAGTACATCATGGAGATTGAATTTTCCGTCAGACTGTTCCAGCCGTGTGCATTTATAGCACCGTCTTTTATGGAAATACTTCTGTCAGGTACGACTATATCAGGGTCTATATGGCGGTATATTCCTAAGCCCGTACAATGCGGACACGCTCCCATAGGATTATTGAAAGAAAACATTACCGGTTCTAAATCGCCAATGCTTATATTATGCTCCGGACAGGCATAATTCTGTGAAAATAACATTTCCTCACCGCCGATAACGTCGACTATAGCGAGTTCTCCCTGACTGAATACTGTTTCGAGACTATCCGCAAGCCTTGACTGTATGCCGTCCTTTATTACAAGCCTGTCTACTACTATTTCAATGTAATGTTTAACATTTTTTTCGGGTTTTATTTTTTCGTTTATGTCATAAATAATGCCGTCCACTCTGACACGTACAAAACCGCTTTTCCGGATATTTTCAAATTCTTTCTGAAACGTACCCTTTTTGTTGCGTGCCACCGGTGCGAGTAACTGTATTTTGGTTCTTTCCGGCAGAGACATTATTCTGTCAACAATCTGGTCAATGCTCTGGTGAGAAATTTCCCTGTTGCATATCGGACAATGTGGTATACCTGTTCTTGCATACAGAAGCCTTAAATAATCATATATTTCCGTGACCGTTCCGACTGTAGAACGTGGATTCTTTGAAGTAGTTTTCTGGTCAATGGATATTGCTGGTGAAAGTCCCTCTATGCTGTCAACGTCCGGTTTTTCCATCTGACCTAAAAACATACGTGCATATGACGAGAGACTTTCCACATAACGTCGCTGACCGTCGGCATAGATTGTATCAAAGGCAAGTGAGGACTTTCCCGAACCGGAAAGCCCTGTCATTACTATGAGTTTATCACGTGGAATTTCAAGGTCAATATTTTTCAGATTATTCGCCCTTGCTCCTCGTATGATGATTTTATCAGTCATTGCCTTTTTCCTCCGAAAGCATATCACGGACTTCCATAAGACAGAAGCCAAGTAAATTTTCGCCGTTCCAAACAGCCGGATTTTCAATACCGGTTGTATTTGCAGGCATACCTATACCCCATATCTTATCATACGGACTTGCTTCAACAAGAATACGTTTTCCGGTTTTCAACAGAAACTCTTTCAATTCCGGATTCTGTGAGAATTTAGCGTAATTTCCCTTTATGACAATATCTGTCTTGTGTTCGTTCCATATTTTTTCATTGAAATTCCGTATTTTTCTGCCAAGTGCCTTAAACTCCTTAGGGTGTTTCGCCAACATTATTTCTTTATTTATTTCAGTATCACCGAAAAGTAAAGCCTTTTGTGACATCATATACTGTTCAGCGGTGGAGTATTCCACGCCGTCGACGGTGAACTTACAGTTATACCACTGACTTAGACAGGTCTTAGTAATCGTACCGTCCGGTGATGGTGTATGTCCCCAGAAAAAAACATATTTTAATTTTTCTTTTTTATTAAATCTTTCACATACGTCTGTTACTGAATATTTCATATTATTTACTTCCTTTCAGTTCATTAATCTTGTCACGTAAATATATAGCGTGTTCAAACTCCAACATTTTGGCGGAAATTTTCATTTCTTCTGTGAGTTTTTCTATAAGTTCGTTACGTTCCTTAGCGGTCAGCTTTTTGTTGCCGGATTTTTCAAGTTTTTTCTTAGATGTTATTTCCAGTACATCACGGACATCTTTAATAATAGTCTCCGGAGTTATACCATGTTCCTGATTGTACGCTATCTGTAAATTCCGACGGCGTTCAGTCTCGATTATCGCACGTTCCATAGAACCGGTTACCTCGTCGGCGTACATAATGACCTGTCCGTGATTATTTCTTGCAACACGTCCGATAGTCTGAATCAATGACGTTTCACTTCTCAAAAAGCCCTCTTTGTCCGCATCGAGTATGGCAACTAAACTTACTTCCGGAATATCCAGCCCCTCACGGAGCAGGTTTATCCCTACAAGAACGTCAAATATACCGTTCCGCAAATCCCTGATAATTTCCATACGTTCTATAGTGTCGATATCATGGTGCATATAGCGGATTTTCACACCCATACGGTCATAATATTCCGTGAGATTTTCCGCCATTTTCTTTGTAAGTGTCGTAATAAGTACACGTTCATTTTTTGCGATACGCTTGTTAATTTCTGAAAATAAATCGTCTATCTGTCCTACCGTCGATTTGACTGTTATTTCAGGGTCAACTAGTCCGGTGGGTCTTATTACCTGCTCCACGATTATATCAGTTTTTTCACGTTCCAGTTTCGACGGTGTTGCACTGACGTATATAGCCTGATTTATATGTGCGTTGAACTCCTCAAAATTTAACGGTCTGTTATCGAATGCACTCGGCAGGCGGAATCCATAGTCAATAAGAGTTGTTTTTCTTGCACGGTCACCGGCGTACATTGCACGTACTTGTGGCAATGTTACGTGACTTTCGTCTACTATCAACAGAAAATCTTCAGGGAAATGGTCAAGTAAAGTCTGCGGAGTACTTCCGGCAGGTCTTCCGGCAAGTATCCGTGAATAATTTTCCACACCGCTACAGTAGCCTACTTCACGTAACATTTCCATATCATAATGTGTCCGCTGTTCTATTCTCTGAGCCTCTATAAGTTTATTGTTTGCCGTGAAATAGTCTATACGTTCAGCGAGTTCCCTGTCTATCTCCTCAAGGGCTGATTCTATTCTGTCGTCGCTTACTACATAATGCGATGCCGGAAATATCGCTACATGACTTACTACCGCTTTTACCTCACCGGTGACGGCGTTTATTTCTGAAATACGGTCTATCTCGTCGCCGAAGTACTCCACACGGATTGCGGTATCACTCGACATTGCCGGAAATATTTCCACAACATCGCCACGTACACGGAATTTATTTCTTTCAAAAGCTATGTCGTTTCTTTCGTATCGGATTTTTACAAGTTCGTTTATAAGCTGTTCACGAGGTTTTTCCGTACCCTGACGTATCGAAACTACCATAGACCTGTATTCTTCCGGACTTCCCAACGAATATATACACGAAACACTCGCTACTATTATGACATCACGACGCTCCGCAAGAGCAGTAGTAGCAGAGTGCCGGAGTTTGTCTATTTCTTCGTTTATTGAGGAATCCTTTTCAATGTAACTATCCGTACTCGGTACGTATGCTTCCGGCTGATAGTAGTCATAATATGATACAAAATATTCTACCGCATTTTCAGGGAAAAATTCCCGAAATTCCGCACATAACTGACCGGCGAGTATCTTATTATGAGCAAGTACAAGTGTAGGCTTGTTTACACGTGCTATGACATTCGCCATTGTGAAAGTCTTTCCTGAACCTGTCACGCCTAACAGAATCTGTTCTTTCTGTCCGGATTGTATACCCTTTACGAGTTTATCAATAGCTTGTGGCTGGTCACCGGCGGGGGCGTACTTTGAATGAAGTATAAAATTTTTCATTTATTTCAACTCCTTAAAAGTCAGAAGTTTATCCCTGTAGTATTCGTATTGCTTTTTGTGTGCCTTAATTTCGGCAGGGATTCCTTTTGTGAGGTTATTGCAGAGGGTATCAAATTTATCAAATATATTTACTATTCTTTCCTGCTCCTCAATCGGCGGTACAGGAATTTTTATTTTTTCTATAACATTACGTGAAATACGTGGTATACTTGCTTTACGTATATGTGATTTAATA
>CAMWUB010000044.1 GCA_947177345.1 uncultured Ruminococcus sp.
TTTTGTCGGAGGTGTAAATCGTTTTACCGCACTTCATGATGAAATTACAAGGGGTACTGGATTTCAGGGCGGAAAGTCACGTGTTCAGAAATTCTATGAAGAAAAAAAGCCTACAAATAAGGAATTTGCGGACTTTCTCAAACATGAATACGGTATCGGCGGTCACAGTGGGAGCGGTGAAATTTCACTTGTTGACCATGATTCAAACGGAATGTTTTTCACACTGGACAGCGGAGAAAAATTCAAGTTTACGTGGTCTGAGATTGCGGAAACGACAGCGGAATTAATTGATAAAGGCGAATATATCATTCAGCCTGATACTTACCAAACAATGCAAAACGAAAAAGAAGCAGAAATTACAGCTGACATTTCTGAAAAGACCGATATTTCAGAAAAAATTGAACCAGACAAAAATAGTGTTGTGGAAAAATTAGAACGGCTTAAAAATAACGTTACAGAAGAAAAGCCTGATACCGTTGAAATCGGTGATAAATTCAGAAATAAAATGACCGGCGAAATTTCGGAAGTCGTTTCATTATCAGGAGCATTGCCATATATCACAGACGACTGCACCGTAAAACGTGAAAGTGGTGGCTTTGCCATTACCGGAAATATTTCTTATGAAACACTTCTTGACGAAAATCTTTACGAGTATATCGGAAACAGTGAAATTGTCGCTGAAAAAGCTGAAATTCCGGAAAAAACAGATAACAAAATTATCTTTGAGATGGTAGGTGGCGGTACATTTGTATTTAAGGATAATGAAATGGAAACTCTTGCTGAAATTGATATGTCAAATGGAAAAATCACCTATTTTTCGGACGATTTATCCGAAAAAGACAAAGAGAAGATAGCAGAAAAATCCGAGCAGTACAAACCAAAGGAACAACAGTCTGAAAAGTCGGAAAATTTCACAATAACAGATGATGCCCTCGGAAACGGTGGTACAAAATCAAAATTCAGGGCGAATGTTGAAGCAATAAAAACGCTGAAAACTCTCGAAAAAGAACATCGTCCTGCAACTGATTCCGAAAAGGAAACTCTTTCAAAATACGTTGGGTGGGGAGGTATTCCGCAGGCGTTTGACGGCGAAAATAAGGCTTGGAGTAACGAATTTTCGGAATTGAAATCACTTCTGACCGTCAAGGAATACAGTTCCGCAAGAGCCTCCACTTTGGACGCATTTTTCACATCTCCGACTGTTATTGACGGAATTTATCAGGCTCTTGAAAATTTCGGATTTGAGGGCGGAAATGTTCTTGAACCGTCATGCGGAGTGGGTAATTTTTTCGGAAAAATGCCTGATGAAATGCGTGAAAACAGCAAATTGTACGGTGTGGAAATCGACAGTATTTCAGGAAGAATCGCACAGAAACTCTATCCCGATGCGGATATTGCAATCCAGGGTTTTGAAAAGAATAATTTCCAGAACGGTGGTTTTGACGTTGCTGTTGGAAACGTTCCATTCGGCGAACTTTCTTTCAAGGACGATATTCACGGAACAACCAAATTACACGATTATTTCTTTGCGGAATCTTTGGAAAAGGTTAAAAATGGTGGAATACTGGCGTTTGTGACATCTGCCGGAACTCTTGACAAGCGTGACGAATCTAAAAGAAGAATGCTTTCGGAAAAGGCAGATTTTATCGGTGCGGTCAGACTTCCGGGCGGAAAAAACGGTGCGTTTAAGGACAATGCCGGTACGGAAGTAACAACGGACATAATTTTCCTGCAAAAAAACGAAAATAAAAATTCCGCTGAAATTCCTGACTGGGTGCATATCGGTGAAACTTCTGACGGACTTCCGATTAACCAGTATTTCGCTGAAAATCCCGATATGGTGCTTGGACAAGTTGTTGAGGGCAACAAACTTTACGGCACGGGAACAATGGTAATTGCTGACGAAAATTCAGATTTGAGTGAACAGTTAAAATCTGCTGTTTCAAAACTTTCTGCAACGATTTCTGACGAAAAAGCAAAGGACGTTTACGCAAAAAGTGCTGACGGTGAGCAACTGAAAGTACCGTCAAAACTGCGGAATTACAGCTTTTTTGAACAGGATAACAAAATTTATTTCAAGACCACAAACCAGGTTTGTCATTGTCGATTTGATACGAAAAATTCACAGTTTCAGAGGGCAAAAGCGTTCATAAATCTGCGTGATTTGACCCGTGAACTGATTGAAGCACAGGAACTTGATAAACCGGATGCGGTTATCAAAGATTTGCAGTCAAAACTGACTTCTGCATACGACAGTTTTTACAAAAAGTACGGTCTGATTCACAGCAAGAGTAACAAGCGTTATTTTTCTGACGATGTTTCATATAATCTTGTGGCAGGACTTGAGAAAAAATATGAAAAAAACAAACTCATAGAAAAGTCCGATATTTTCACGAAAAGAACGATTCAGCCTCCGAAAGCCATTGAACACGTCGAGACTGCAATGGAGGCTTTGACATTGTCTGTTGCGGAAAAAGCCGGTATAGACTTTGAGTATATGAGCAGTCTGACCGGTATGACGGAAGATGAGTTAAAGCACGATTTACAGGGAAAAATTTTCAAAGTTCCGCACTCTGAAAATACGTACCAGACGGCAAGTGAATACTTATCGGGCGATATTCGTAAAAAACTGGATATTGCGGAGGAAATCGCTGAATATGATGCCGATTTTGCGGTGAATGTCAACGCTTTGAAAGCTGCAATGCCCGAACCTCTAAAAGCCGGTGACATTGATATAAAAATCGGTGCAACGTGGCTTGACCCTAAATATTACGAGCAGTTTATGTACGAACTTTTACAGACTCCGAGGGAAAACAGAGCCGATGTAAACCATTATTCGTGGCAACGTTCAAAGCCGATTGCCGTCGAATATTCGGAACATTCAGGCACATGGCATATCGACAATAAAAAAGCTGACGAGTCAGTAATTTCCAGTCAGCAATTCGGTACGAAAAAAATGAACGCTTACGAAATTATTGAACATCTGTTGAACCTGAAAGAGCCGAAAGTTTACAAAACAATTGAAGTACCTGACGGCATGGGTGATGTCAAGGAAAAACGTGTTGTGGACATTGATGTGACGAAAGTTGTACAGCGAAAAGCCGATAAAATCCGTGAAGCCTTTAAAAAATGGATTTTCAAAGACCCTGCCAGACGTGAGGAAATTGTCGGAAAATACAACGAACTTTTCAATTCCGTCAAGCCTCGTGAATATGACGGCTCGGCTCTTACGTTCCCGATGATGAACACTGAAATCAAACTACATGAACATCAGAAAAACGCCATTGCACACGCACTTTTTGGCGGTAATACGCTTTTTGCACACTCTGTAGGTGCAGGAAAAACTTTTGAAATGATTGCAACAGCTATGGAAAGTAAACGTCTTGGATTGTGTACAAAATCGCTGTTTGCCGTTCCGAATCACCTCACAGAACAGATTGGCGATGATTTTCAGAAACTTTATCCAGGTGCGAATATTCTTGTTGCAACCAAAAAAGATTTTCAGAAAGAAAACCGTCAGCAGTTATTCGCAAAAATTGCAACAGGTAACTTCGATGCTATAATTATCGGTCATTCACAGCTTGGTATGATTCCGATTTCAAAGGAACGTCAGGAGGCGGAAATTAAAGCCCAGATTGACGATATTGTTTGTGGAATTGCCGAATTAAAAGCAAGTGAGGGTAGTAAATTTCAGGTCAAAGCTATGGAACGTACTAAAAAATCCCTCGAAAAACAGCTTGCAAAACTCGAAAAAAATCATGATGATACTATCACTTTTGAACAACTCGGTGTTGACAAGTTATTCGTCGATGAGGCTCACGAATTTAAAAATTGTGCGAAACGTTGTGCATAAGGCATAATTAACAACTATGCCGAAAAGCACCATGTAAATGCACTTAGCAATAAGAAAATTTTACAGAGAACTTGAATCTCAAAATCAGAGGTGAAATTCCTCTGCCGTACAGAATTAATGCAATGGCAGGTTAAAGCCAGCAGTACGAGAGTTAATACTCCACTATGCGTTGTGAAGCTGTAACTTTACATGGTATAAAGCGTGGTAAAGTCGTAATCTGAAAACCTAAACCCGAAAGGGCATGGATAATAATGATGCGGACTTCCGAAATACACGGTTAAACGTTAGTTGAAACTGTACAGCACCGTTAAACTCGGCTGTCGAAAGACAGAAAACTAAAGAAAATGTATATAGTTGGTTTTTCTGTATACGTCCCATTGGCTGAAATCCCTATGGGGACTTTGAGGAACTGTAATTCAAATCAAAGTCAGATTCTTTCGGTGTAAGGCAGTGACCTAAAGATTTCATAAATAGGATAGAGATTCAGGAACGTTTGAGAGCCTGTCATGGGAGCTTTACAGAGTGATGAACATGGCAGGAAGTCAGCCGTACCATAGTAGTCTGAGACGGTAGCACCGATTACACGGAGCTGAAATGCTCCACGGCGAAGGGTACGAGTTAGATTAATGATAAATTTCACGAAAATGAGAACAAATAACTCCCTGCAATATTGGGTGACGAACTATGGGGTGATACCTTATGCACTTAAACGTCATGTTCTCAAATGAAAGAGACCTAAAGAAATGTCAAGACTTTCTCTATCAGAAAAGTCTTGAAAATGTCATTTTTACGGGATTGCTTGAAGCAATGTGTGATGAAGTCACGATTATAACGGCAGTCCATGACATCAAGTCCAATCACGGCAGTAAAACGTCGGGAGTGGACGGGAAAAACATCAACAAATATCTGCAAATGGAAAAAAATGAACTGTTTGCACTGATTCAATCCAAATTTCATAATTACAAACCCAAACCGGCAAGACGTGAATATATCGCCAAAAGCAACGGTAAAATGCGTCCGCTTGGCATACCAACAATGCTTGACAGAATCATACAGCAATGTGTGAAACTGATTTTAGAGCCGATATGCGAAGCAAAATTCTATCCGCACAGTTACGGTTTCCGACCTTCCAGAGCACAGAAACACGCAATCCGTGACATTATTAATGTTGTTAATTCAACAGGGCGTTCTAAGGATACGGCGGTATGGGCGGTGGAGGGCGACATAAAAGGCTGTTTTGATACGATAAACCACAGGATTCTGATGTGTAAGCTTTGGAAAATGGGCATACATGATAAAAGGGTTCTGAAAATCATCAGCCAGATGTTAAAGGCAGGCTACATTGACTGTGGACTGTACTACACGACAGAAACAGGAACACCGCAAGGCAGTATCTTATCACCATTGCTCGCTAATGTATATCTGAATGATTTTGATTGGTATGTGGGAAGAAAATATTCTGAACCACACAGACAATGCAGGCATAAAGCAAATGACAGCAGAAGATTGAAATCACAAGGGATAACACCCAAATACAATTTCAGATATGCCGATGATTGGGTAATTTTAACGACATCACAGGAAGAAGCCGAAAGGCTGAAGCATGAACTGACTGATTATTTCAGGTACAAACTGAAACTGGAATTATCGCAGGAAAAGACATATGTCACAGACCTGCGGAGCAAAGGTATCCGATTTCTCGGATTTATAGTAAAAGCGGAACGGAAAAGGAAAACTCCCGACCCGAAAACATGGACAGAAAACCTTGTGGGTAAGCCGTATCCCGATTTGGAACGGCTGAAACGAAAAACAGAAACGCTACAGGCTGAAATCAGAAAAATAGAGACATTCAGAGAGCCTACGGCAAAAGCGGCGCAGATTCACAGAATCAATGAAAAGATTATGGGAATCGCTCAATATTATCAACCGTCTGTCTGTTCCCACGCTTTTGAAATTATTGACAGACGAGTAAATAATACGGCATTCGCTGTATGGAAGAATATGTTTCCGCACAATTACAATCAAATGCAAGTACCCTTGAAAACCCTTTGTAATCTTCCGCACCGACATCAGGATTATACAAGCACGACATTTGCAATCAAGGTTGAGGGAAACTGGTTCGGACTGACCTATGCATTTATTACACACAGCCGATATGAAACGAAACCCTTTGACCAGAAAACAACTCTCTACACCGAGGACGGCAGAAAGCGGTATTTACAGCAATGCAATAAGCATAAGCGTTTGCCTTGTGACAGACCGTCTATCAATACTCCCGAAGATTATGCACTTTCGATATATGCAAAAGGCAAGCAATGGAAGAAAAACTTTGAGTATTATATGAATCGTGAGTATGCGTATAATCGGGATAAGGGAAAATGCAAATGTTGCGGAAAATTTTTCAGCAGTACAATTATCGGTCATTGTCATCATATCGACAACAAGTTACCTTTGGAAAGAATCAATAAAGTGCAGAATTTAACGTGGGTATGCGTGGATTGTCACCATATGATTCACAACAGCCCTATAATAAATGTTGATGTAAAGACAGAACGCAAAATCCTGAAATATCGAGAAAAACTCAAAAAGTGAAATTTATCGCAGACTGTATATTGTGAGAATACAGTTCTGTTGAAATCAGTAGAAAGTAAGTTAATCTGATGGAACGCTGTGTGCGGTGAAAGTCGCACGCACAGCGTGAGGCGGGGGAAAACTCGGAGATTACTTCAAAGAGTTACCTATCGTTAAAAATGTCTACCCTGTGGAGTTATCCGCAGGGGTGGCATACATTATTTACACCGACAAAGCTGACTAATATCTCCGGTATCTCAAACAGTGCATCACAAAAAGCACTTGATTTATACCTCAAATGCCGATATTTAGACGAAAAAACAGGCGGTAAAGGTGTAGTTTTTGCCACGGGAACGCCGATTACAACACCTTAACGCCTGTTTAAATTGCCGAAAAATCGGCATTGTTTATATACTGAATTTTACTTCAACACCATTTTCGTCACTGACGTATACAACGTCAATCATAGTGACAGCTAATGCGTGTTTTTCCTGTATCGTCAAATCGTCCCAACGGTTCATAGGTTCTTCGAGCGGTTTTGTGTCCACAGCTTTTTTCTTACGGGACTTGACTTGCAGCTTCGTTTCAAGTTTTGACTTTTCCTCATGCAGAACGGAAACCCTCTGCTGAATGTAGTTGAAAAGTACGGAATCAGCATCAGCGAGTTTTTCCATAAGTTTGCGGATTTCGTCATCATAACGCAGAATTTCAGTCTTAATTTTTTCAGTTTCTCTGTCAGGAACATCAGCAGTTTTCTTGTCAATAACGAGTTTTTCGATACGTTCACGCATTAACTGTAAAACGATTTCCTCCACATCGTCAGGACGGATTGCAACCTTGTCAGTATGTACACAACCTTTTGCGGTATATTTGCCATAGTCTATAAAATGACGATATTTTTTTCCGCTTTTATTGGTACAGTGATTAATATGCATAGCGTATCCGCAATTTCTGCACTTCATCATACCGACAAGCCACGAGTTCATAACCTTACCATTGTTCGGAAATTTTTGATTATGCGACTTCTTATCCTGTACAGCGAGCCAAGTTTTAGCATCGACAAAGCCCTCATGATAGCCGAGTTTGATGTATATTCCGTCAGGAGTTTTGTGATAGAAAATTCCGTGAACGCCGTCATAAGCCGATACATCATCGAGCATTTCATAACCCTTTGCCGAGAAGTAAGCGTAGATTTCCTTGTCAGCACGCACGTACAACGGACTTTCTAAAATCCTTGAAATATGTGACCTGTCCAAGTTGCCGACCTTGTCACTACCAACTCTTAAAGGGCGTTCCGTATCAATATTATTTTCCTTGAAATATTTCATAATATCCGATAGCGAAGTTTCGGGGTTCTGATACATTTCATAGGCAATTTTCACCGACTCAGCTTGTGCCGACGGAACGAGTACAGACCCTGTTTTTCCGTTGATTGTGCGACGTTCAGAATTAAATCCATAGTACATTTTTCCGCCCTGATAGAAACCAGTTTCACGGGCTTTTGTCTGAAAGGCATCAGCAACTCTTGAGGCGATTGTTTCACGTTCAAACTCTGCAAAATTCAGCAGATTGTTACGCATCATTCGACCCTCTTTTGTTTCCGTGTTGAAAGGTTCAGAAAGCGAGTACACCGATACACCAAGTCTGTCGAGTTCGTCCGTGATGTTTAGATACTCCCTCATGTTACGTGAAAATCTGTCGTGTTTCTTCACGACGATACGTGAAATCATTCCGTCACGAGCATCCTGCATCATTTCCTGAAATGCGGGACGGTGCTGAATATCTTTTCCTGATTTTCCGTCGTCACAGTAAATTCTGTAAGCAGATTTTTCACCGACGAATTTCACACATTCTTCTTTCTGGGCGTTGATTGAAAGCGAGTTGTTACCCTTGTCCTTGTCGCTCACGGAACGGCGGACATAAATTGCTGTAATTCCTGTTTTTTTATTTGATTTTTTCACCTGTTCGACCTCCGATTTTACAACCGAACAGCCGACCTTGCATAATTCAAGTATAGCGCAGTCGGCGGAAGATTGCAACACTTTTTTGAAAATTTTTCAAAAAATTATTTCTTTTGTTCTGATTTTTCACCGCTCAAAATTTCATACATTCGATTGATTTTTTCACGCTTTAGATACTCAGGAACGTTTTCTGGATAGCTTACCGCTACCCTGATACCGGAATCCGTGACATACTCAACCGACGTTTTGGCGGTATTGGAA
>CAMWUB010000045.1 GCA_947177345.1 uncultured Ruminococcus sp.
TTCTATAA
This sequence comes from uncultured Ruminococcus sp., assembly GCA_947177345.1. Classification (GTDB taxonomy): domain Bacteria; phylum Bacillota; class Clostridia; order Oscillospirales; family Ruminococcaceae; genus Ruminococcus. The sequence continues at coordinate 9 of CAMWUB010000045.1, forward strand.
TAAAGCCTGTGGGCTTTTTTATTATTAATTATATATTACCGTGATATTTTCCGGCTTTTTTAAGTTTTCGGAGTTTACGTGTAATATTGTTATAATCCGTATGGCATTCATTAAATTCATTTTGATTTCTGCATACAGTGATTACTACTCTTGTTCTTAAAAATTCATACAGATTCAGAAAATTCAGTTTCCGATTCCAGAAAAGCAATAATATATCATGATATTCTGAAATAAAATCAAGAACAACTTTTACATCACTTTCGTAACCTTTCGGTATACCAGCGAATACAACAGGGTTTTTGTCAATTGATACATAATAAAGAATGTCTTCAATGACAATCATCATACTTGGAATATCTGTAAATAATTCCTGAAACTTTCTGCCTTTCGGCGTATCTGAAAATATATATCCGTTACATTTTCCGTTATCATATATATATGTTTCAACCGGTAATGAAAACCCTTTTATAAAATAAGGCGAAAGACGAGTAAAAAAACATTCTTCCTCATCTTCTATCATCTGAATGAAGTCACGGGGTTCAGTTAAATCTATCATTATACTGCAACCGCCACCATTGCCGGACGAATAAGTTTATCGCCTATTTTATAGCCTTTCTGGAATACTGTACATACATGATTGCTTGCATAGTCCGTGCCGTCCTGCTGACTTATTGCGTTATGAATATTCGGGTCAAATTCCGCACCGAGTGCCTCTATAGCAGTTACGTTCATTTTTTCAAGGAAAGTTTTAAGCTGTCCGAAAATCATTGACATACCATTCTTGAAATTTTCGTCAGTACATTCAACATCTAAGGAGCGTTCAAAGCTGTCTATAACCGGAAGCAGTTCCTCTATACATTTTGCAGAAGCATTTGAATAAGTTTCTGATTTTTCTTTAGCTGTACGCTTACGGTAGTTATCGTATTCAGCGAAGAGCCTTATATATTTGTTATTTGCCTCGTTCAGAGCGTCCTCAAGATTGGCGATTTCCGTTGCGGTATCGTTATATTCTGCAACTTCGTCATCTTCCTCGGACATTTCGGGAATATTTTCCTCATTTAAAATTTTTTCTGTTTCTTCAGGAGTATTTTTATTTTTTCCCATTGGATTCTCCTTTCATGACTGTGAATTATTTTCACCAGCCGGATTATTTATAATAACGTCGTCATCATCGCCGGACATAAGGCATGAAATCTGTTGAGTAAGATACTCGATATACGGTATGATTTTCTTGTAATTCACTCTCATAGGTCCTATTATTCCGAGTGAACCGGCTTCCTTATCGCCACGGTGATATTTTGATACAATCAGACTTGAATTTCCGATAGCGAAATTATTTTCAGAACCGAATTTAACCTGAATACCGCTGAAAGTTTCGTCAAGTAAATCGGATAAATCGCTTTTGTGTTCAATAAATTTGACTACTTCCATTTTATCGAGTTCGTCACAGGAGAGAAGTTTTTCACTTCCGCTGACTGTCAGCTCCTGTTGCCTCAGGTCTTCGGAAAGTTCACATAAACCCTTGACAAGCGGTGAAAGTGATACCATATAGGCACTCAATGCAGATACCATATTATTGAACATTTCTTCTGAAAGTTCCTCAACAGATACACCGCTCAGATTTTCTTCCATATACCGTGTGAAAAATTCAAGCTGTTCGTTGCTGAGGTCAAATTCAAGCCGACACGCCTTGTTTTTGATACTTCCGTTTGAAGTTATAAGCAATATTACATATAATCTTCTGCCGGTGGGAATAACTTCAACTTTTGAGATTACCGAAAATTTCGGCACTGAATTTGTGACGACTACCGCACATTGAGTAAGTTCCGCAAGGGCTGTAGTAGCGTTCTGAATAATCAGTTCTTCCGGAGTATCTTTGTCACCAAGCATTTTATCAAGGTAATTTTTTTCTTCTTCGGAGAGTGCCGAGGGATTCATAAGCTCATCAATATATAGCCTGTACCCTGCAAATGTAGGTATTCTTCCGGAAGATGTATGTGGCTGTTCGAGGTAGCCAAGTTGTTCGAGTACCGCCATATCATTACGGATAGTTGCGGGTGAAACGTTAATATTATCAAGCTTAGAGATTGCTTTTGAACCGACAGGCTCGCCGGTTCTTATATACTCATCAACCACAGCAGTGAGAATTTTCAGTTTTCTGCTGTTCACGATTAACACAACCTTTCGCTTATTTAGCACTCTGTCTCTTTGAGTGCTAAATATAATTTAACACTATTATGACGTTTTGTCAAGTGTTTTATGCAAATTTGTCTGAATTACCAAAAAATACAGAATCATGTTAAATAAAGTAGTGAAGATACCTACAGAAAAACGGCTCTCTTACGATAAGAAAGCCGTTTTCCGTTAGAAAGGAGGTTTATATATTAAAAACTTGATAGCGTAAAATTAAGCCTGCTCACTGAGGAGTATGGAAACACGGTTCTGAATCATATCGCAAGCCTGCTGAGAGGTTGCCTCACCCTTGAAATATTTCTGTACTTCGGTAGAAATTATTTCATTTATATCGTCGCCAGCACCGTCTAAAATTATTTTGTCGGCTTTTTTTATGTAGTCAACAATGAAGTCTTTTTCCTCTTTGGTGAGCGGATTTATAGTTATTTCCTTGTTGTTTATGTAGTAGGAGTTATCGTATTCGACTTTGTTTCCGTCGTCGTCGAGATAGTAAGGTTTATGCATAGCGGCTTCGGCTTTCTTCTCGAAAGCGTCTACAAGGGTAGGAAGTCCCCACATATAATGATTGGTATCGCTTGCCTGATAGTCCATTGTGAAAAATTCCTTGATAAATTCCCAGCACGTATCCTTGGACGGTGAACTTTCAAGAATAGCGAATGAGTTCTGCATATTTATACTTGCTCCCTTGCCGTCTGTTGAGGGTATACCTACCATTGTTATGTCTTCACCGCCGAAGTATGCAGTTTTTTCTGTTGTAAATTCCGTAAGTTCGGAGAAGTGAATACTGTCAAGTAAAGCCTTATCCTCCATAAGTAAGGTATCCTGTTCGTTCCAGTATTCCTGCATCTCGTCATCTGTAGCGGTTTCCCAGTTGATTTCCTCGGATTCGTCGGGGAACTCGTTGCAGAACTCCAGAATCTTCTTGAAATCGTCGTTATTGAAATCGCATTCCGCCTTATCGAAGTCTACAAAACTCATGATAGTCGGGGCGAGAATCGAAAATGCGGTATCTTTTGTATTACCATATCTTGTTATTTTCATATCTTTGTTATCGTGCATGGTATCTATGAAATCGTCAATAGTCCAGTTTTCCTCGTCGAAGTATTTTGATTTACAAGCCATAGTTTCTACATTAAAAGTAGGTGAAAGTGAATATAATTTACCTTTTATGGTACTTGCCTTTATGATGTTAGGCATAATATCATCTTCGGATAAGTCGGAATCTTTTTCAAGATACGTCGAGAGGTCAGCATAAGTTTCATGCGGTGCGAGTTCAGCAATGAGGCTGTAATCATAAGTTACAATCATATCCGGAGCGTTACCGGAAACTATATCCATTTTTAACTGTTTCTGTGCGGAATTTATTGGTGTACTTTTTTCTTCGTCCCATTCGTTGTATTTGCTGTAGTCTGCGATTTTTATTCTGTAGTCTGTCTGCGATTTGTTAAACTCCGTAATCTTTGAGGTAATAGCCTGGTCACTGTAAAGCATACCGACAGTGATAACAGTCTGATTAGCAAGTTCGTCGGGATTACGTTTAGTGAGACGTACAAAACCTGCTGAATCGTTACCGTCATAATCATCGACATATGCTATGAAGTCGCCGTCCTCAAGGGATATAATATTGCGTACACTGTATGTATTTATATCAGAATCAAGCCAGTTGATAATCTCGCTGATTTTGTTATCTTCGTTCATACCATACAGACCGTTATTAGTGACGAAAAATAATTTATAGTCGCCTGCTCCCTGATATATGTCGTTTATGTTTAAATCGCTTTTACCCTCTTCCGATTCGGTGGCAATGGTCTTGAAAGTTTTTGAGTTCATATCAACAGTAAATACATTGTCACCGTTTTTACTGTAACCACAGGCGAAAATATTTCCCTCAGTATCAGTTGTGAAATCGTTTATGTAGTGAATGTCATTACCGGTACTTATTTTTCCGTTGATACGTCCGTTTTCGTCGGCAATAAGATAAATGTCTTCCTCACCGCTCATAGCCATAAGAATATTACCCTTGTTATCGGCGACTATGTTATTTATGTGTATACCTTCGTATATGGAATCGCTACTGTAATCATTTATATTTGAGAGTTCATTTTCCGCAAGTACCTGACCGTCCGGACTGAGTTTATAGAGAATACAGGAATATTCAGCGGCTTCGTACATGGCATCAAAATCAAAGTTTTCGTAATCGAAGTCAGGGTCATCATAGTCAGGAAGTTTGAAGTCACCGTAGTCTATAAGGGTGAGAAGTGCATATATAAAGCCGTCCGGAGATACAGTTGTTCTCAGATATGACTGTGAGTTTTCAGGTTTCGGGAAGTCAAGGGAAATTTCATTGAATCCGCTGAAGTCCATATCAGTGAGATATAATTTGTTTCCGTCATTTGACCCACCCATGATAAGCACCTGTGAAGTGTCTTTGATATAGTACATACTGTCGATATAGTCAGCCGGAATGTCAATATCCATATCAACAGAGCTGTACGAGTTTTTTATGACGTTGTTGGCAGTCTGGGCAGTTTGATTATCGCCGGATTTTACAACGGAATTTCCGTCGGAATTGTTATTATTTTTCTTATCTCCGCATGAGTAAGCGGAAAATACCATAGCTACAGTAAGCACACCGCTGACTGTACGTTTAATAATTAAGTTTTTCATTATAAATTTACCTTTCTGTTTTAATTTTTATATATTTTTTATTTATACTTTCTCTTGTTTCTTGAATATTTTTTCTTTTATATCTCTTCTCCGTCTGTCTATGAATATTGATACAGCACGCAGGACAGCCGGTTTTTTTCTTTTCAGGAACATCACCGCAAGTATCACAAGCCATATCGCCGTGAGAGCAGGTACTATAATTAATATTTTACGTGAAAAATATATAAATGTCAACTTGAATTCTACAATTCTTGAAGCGTTTTCCCAATACGGATAGTTTATATTATTTTTTATTACGGCATAGTCTGATATTTTCCTGAAAGCCTTTGAACGTACCGAAGCTTTAAAACGTGTACTGTTCTTTACTATTGAATACTTATCCTTATAATTTTCAGAAAACTGTTTCTTTACGGAATTATATGCAAAGTTTTCAACAGGATTAGGAAAGACTGTTTCATAACAGGTTATCTTATTGAATTTTTCAGATACTACAGTTGAATTTTCATTATTTCCGGAAAGTTTAAGAATCTCCGCCACACCGTCATATGATACGTATATTCTTGGAAGTTTTCCGATACAATTTTTTTCCGGTTCAGATTCCGGATTTTCAATAACTCCGGATATATAGAATTTAACGCCGTCTATATAGAGGTACATTCCGGCAACGTCATAAGAGCCATATAACTCCCATGCAAGATTTCTGTCAATGACCGCACCGTCATGCATTAAGTCGCCTTCACCGAAAAATGAACCGCTTACTAACTTGAAATTACGGAACATAAAGAAATCGCCACCGACTGCTGTAAGTATAGCATCAGATTTTCCGGTGAGGTCACCTCGTATAGTGTAAGTACCTGCCGGTGTACTGTATGCCTCAGCATACGGAAGATTTTTACCGTCTGTTTCTATTGATACGTTCTGAAGTTCCTTTACGAGTTCAGCCCGTACCGCATTAATTGAATCGGTTGTGAATCCTGAATCGTCTGAAAGAAATACACTTGTCTGTGCAAAACTTTCTGAACTGCCGTTTTTCCAGATGTCAGCGGTATAATTATATTTCTGAGATACCGCCATAGAATGACCGACTACTGATAATATACATATCGCTGTTATTATGGCAAGGTTCAGAATCAAAACTATTATATATTTTATATTGCGTTTCACCTGAAACACCGCCTTTAGTTGTCTTTCATGCGAACCTGGTCTTTTGGACTTACCGGTTTACTTGCGGTAGTGATTATGTAATTTCCGGAAGTTATTCCTCCCTGTACAGCACTTGAAATCTCATCAGATGCGAGTACTTCAACATCTACCCTGTCGGCAAAGTATCTGTTGCCGAGCGGTGAACTCTTTGAATTTACAACCAGTACAAAAGAACCTTTACTATCTTTATAAACTGCACTCTTTGGTACTATTGTATCATAATTTCCGCTACCACATGGTATTGATAAATCAATCATAGTACCAGTACTGACATCTCCTGTTACTGAAAATGTAAGTACTCTGTTTTTAGAACCTGCTTTTGTATCGTTTTTTATGTCAGTGAGTATCGCTGTTATATCGCCGTTCCAGTTGTTTACTACTTCCGCTTCGATTCCTTTTTTGATTTTTTTAGCTTTTTCGGCATCTACAGTTAATTCCAATGTATAACCCTCATCGGCAATATCTATTACGGCAAGTGGCATATCAGGAACAGTTTCCTCACCGACTTTTATATTTATCGCACTTACGATACCGTTATATTTTGATTTTATTTCAGTTATTTCGCTTTCTGATTTGAGTTTTTCTATTTTTTCTTTCATTTTGTCTACTTCTTTTTTCTTTGCATCTATTTCAAGCATATTAGTTTTGTTAGCTATATCGTTTTCGCTTTTTGATTTATTGAGTTCAGCTATAAGAGTTTCAAGAGCCTGTTGTTTCTGTCTTATTTCCTCGTCGTAATCCTCAACCGACATAGAAGAACCACCGGTTGTCTGTGATGATTCGTAATTAGTAATCTGTACATTCAGATTATCAATTTCACTTTCGACGCTATAAAGCTGATTCATTAAATTGTTTCTTATACTGTATTTTGTATTGTTGTATTCATTCAGAGCATTATTCCGGATTTCTTCTTTATATTCCATATCGGCTTTAAGTTCTTCAATGTCATATGAATCGTTATACTGAACCGGTTCGGGTATGTATTCGGAATTATCTGTTTCTTCGTTTTCCGAAATATTTTCTGCTATTCTTGCATTTTCAGAAATATCATTATTTTCATTATTTTCTGTATTGTCTGTATTTTCAGAAATATTATTATCAATATTTTCGTCAGGAGGCATTTCCGACGGCATACCGGTAAGCATAGCGGTATAGAGTTGATATGCGGAATTATATTCTGATTCTGCTTTAATGTATTCATCGTGAAGATATACAAGATTACCGGTATATTCTACCGCTGCACCTGAATATGAATCTGAATCTATTGCTATTATCGTTGACTGTAATTTATCAAGAATTTTTGATTTTTTAGCGAGTTCGTTTTTGTTGCTGTTATAATTATAAAGTGCCTGCTGTGAAGTTCCTTTATTGGCAATGGCATTATCTCTTTTTGCTATAACTGCATTGAGGTCATCACGGGCGTTACTTATTGCCTGATTTTCGGCGGAATAGTCTTCCGGTGCTACCAGTAATGCTTTCTGATATTCCAGTTCAAGAGCTATTAATGATTCTTCAGCGGTTTCGAGTTCTTTGTTTTCTTCAGAACCTATCGTGAAAAGAACGTCGTCTTTCTTGACTTCCTGACCGGTTTTTATCATAATGGTATCAATGATTTTATTTCCGTCAATTTTAACGTCATATGACTGATTGGATTCAACAAGACCGCTACCACGTATGCGTTCGGTGAGTTTTCCGGAAGTTGCTGTTTCTGTAGTTATTTCCGCAAGAGATTTATTCATTATCGTATTCGAGCAGAATGTAAGTATAAGCATTATTATCAGAAAAATAATCAGGACATTCTTTATTATTTCCCGTTTTCTGTTAGGGGTGTAGATTTCTGTATTTTTTTCACTCATTATGTAATCTCCTTTTATATTAACCTTTTATGCCACCGGCGGTGATTCCCTCAACCAGATAGTCTTCACCGTATAGGAACATAAGTATTGTAGGTATCATGTAGACAGTTCCCACTGCAAACGCAAGACCTATATCTCCGGAATTTATCTGTGAGAGGAATACTGACAAAGGGTGCAATGCAGATACTGCATCAGGGTCAGTAATAAGTATCATAGGCTGTTCAACCATATTCCAGTAATCTATAAATACAAGCATTCCGATTGAAATTACTGCACTTTTGCACATGGGAAGATATATCTGTGTCATAATCTGCCATTCGTTAGCACCGTCAAGTTTTGCCGCCTCAACGTATGATACAGGTATTCTCCGCATTACTTTCGTAAGCAGAAATACACTGAACGGCGAAAATATACCAGGTAATATTATAGCCCACCTTGTATCGAGAATATCAAAACTTTTTGCAACAAGATAATTCGGTACAAGTGTTACCTGATACGGCATAAGCATAAGTATTATGTACGCAAAAAATATGAGATTTTTTAATTTATTATTATAC
>CAMWUB010000046.1 GCA_947177345.1 uncultured Ruminococcus sp.
ATATCATATATACTTACTCCGTTCATGAGTATGCACGGAACGTTTATATTAATTCCGGCAGTAATGGGTTTCGCTGAATATACTGACCTTGCCGTTGCAAATGTAAAATAAATTCCATTTCCAATAAGGGAATTTATTATTTTTACGGTATTTACCGAAACTTTACCGCTACTGTCAAGTAATGTACCGTCGAGGTCTGTAATATAAAGGCGTTTAATAATTATCACCTCCGTATAGCAATGAAATTATTATAACATAAAATCTTTAAAAAACAAAGTATTTGTATAAAATATCTGAAATTTTCGTCATATCACACAAATATAAGTGCAGTTTAATGTACGTTATCACCAATAAAAAAACGGCATTGAAAAAAACAAAAAATTATGTTAAAATATAACTATCAACAACAGGAGGATTAAAAATGTTCGATAAAAACCTATATGATGATTATGACCTTGAATTATGTGAGGCTTTCGCTGTTGACATTGAAGAGGGCGAAGTTCTTACTGAATTTTCTACAGTTGCAAGGGATTACGGTTTAAACGTTTCACTTGTTATAAATCCTGACAAAAGCAGAAATCTTAAAAATGCGGAATATTTTAAACTCTACAATAATTCAAGACCCGATAACGCAAGCAAAATCGCAAGAATAAAATTCCGTTCACCTGAATATGTAATCCACCATAATAACGGCAGTAAAAACAACTGGTTTCTTAATACGGCGGAAAAAAATATGTTAATGCAACTTTTAAGACAACCATGTAAAAAACATAACGGCTTTTCCATATGGCAGGGACTTATTTTAGATTTTAACTGGGAAACAGGTCTTGACTATGAGGGAACAAAAGGAAATAATCAATCCGGCAATATGCCTTATCCGGAGTATCTCCCGATAGATTTAAAAATTCCGGATTATTTAGAATTATCTGAATAAATACTTAAAAAACTATACTGACAAAAAATGCTGTATCAAAACAATACAGCATTTTTTTATTATTTTTCCGGTAAATCTTCGACGTACTCCAGAATATCCGCCGGTTGACATTTCAGCTCACGACATATTGCGTTTAGTGTGGAAAATCTTATCGCACTTACTTTACCGGTCTTCAGTTTCGACAGATTCACATTACTTACTCCTACACGTTCACTTAGTTCGTTGAGGGAAATTTTTCTGTCCGCCATGACCCTGTCAAGTCTTGAAATTATAGCCATACCGTACACCTCAGACAGTGTCATCTGCTTCCTGTTGCAACTCCGCACCATACCGGAATATGTACATCAGCAGAATAACTACAAATACAGTAACTAAAATCGCAAGGGCTGAAAATCCGAAAAATACTATATATACTAATCCGAACGGCAAAAACGAATATCCTAATTTTTTTATAGCCGTCAGAACATCTTCCTCAAACGGTGAGTAACATTCTTCCAGTACCCTGCAAAGTCTGACCGCAAATATTGATATTACAAATAATGCAGAAAGTATAAGAAATGCACCTGTCAGAAGAAATAACATCTTACTTTTAAACTGTTTCATTGTAAATTTTTCCGCAGTGGCTGTAATATCGAGGTTTTTTATATTATCCCCTGCCTGCTCCGGAGATTCTTCAAAGTTTATTTTCAGTTCGGCACCCTTGTAATTTATGTTTATGTCCTGCATATCCTCTGCAATTGTCAGTTCTGCATCGCCGTCATATGAAATTCTGCCCTGTGCCGTGCCGTTGAATTTTATGGCATCTGCCGGAAGAAATACTCCGACAACAAACGTACATGCAAGAATTATACACGCACACACAAGGGAAATCCATTTCATTATCTGTGCGATTATCTTTCCGGTTCTGCCTGTCTTGTTTATTTTTTCTGTGATTTCGTTCTTCATGATTATTGACCTCATTTCTGATTAATTTGTCTCACGTGATGTTTATATTATAGCACGAGTTTTTACGTTTGTCAATAGAATTTTAATGTTTATCGTTAAATTTGTAGGTCTGCACAAAAAATACAAGTCCGGAAGTATTTACCGTTATGCACAAGTAACGATAAATTTTTATCGTTTATCATTAAACACTAACTTTTTATTGACATTTTACGGCATATGACCTATAATATACTTATATTATATAAGGAGGTCAAAGCTATGCCAGATATGCCAAAATTACCGGATATTCCCGTTGAAAAAGTCGTCAGAGCAGGCAAAAAAGCCCTCGACGAACTCGAAAAAAGCGGTCAGGAAAAAAAAGTCATTGAAGTAGTTTCCAAAAAAACCGGTATCAAAGAAGAAACTATCAATTCCGCACTAAAAGCTATACATAACATCAAATAAAAAAATTTCCGGCTGAATATAATCCAGCCGGTTTTTTTATGGTATTCATAGGATAAAACATATAAGTCCTGAACAACCCTCATTTATTACACGTTCCAATGTCTCCTGTAACTTAAGTCTTGCGTCAACTGGCATCTTGAATAACTTATTATGTAATCCCTCATTTACTAACTCATGTAATGATTTTCCGAAAATATTACTCTCCCATATTTTCGCCGGATTATCGTCGAAACCGTCAAGCAGATACATTATCAGCTCTTCCGACTGCTTTTCCGTACCCACAATGGGACTTACTGTAGTATTTATATTCGCTTTCATTATGTGCAGTGACGGTGCAGTCGCCTTGAGTTTAACGCCGTATTTTCCGCCCTGTTTTATAATCTTCGGCTCTTCGAGTGTCAATTCTTCTATCTCAGGCATTACTATCCCGTATCCTGTCGCCTCGACTTCCGCTAATGCCGGTTCTATACGCTGATACTTCCGGCGTATGTCGTTGAGTTCCATGAGTAACGGCATTAAATCGCTTTCACTTTCGATTTCTATTCCGGTAGCTTCTCCGAGAATCTTATAAAACAAACTGCTGTCGAGTTCCGCTGTTATGGTCACTGAACCGCTTCCTAAATCCATTGCCGATATTTCAGCGTTTATTATATGCGGACATTGTGCCATTGATTCTACTGCTGTTTCAACCTCTCTTACAAGTTTTATATCTTTTGCCGAATTTCTTATACAGTCGAGAATTTCAGTCTTCAGCCAGTGTCCCTTTTCAAGCGAATTTATCCAACGTGCAGTACGTATATTTATTTCCTTGATTGGAAACGAAAATAATATTTCCTGCATTATCTCTTTTATGTCGTTCTCGTCGAGGTCAAGACAGCTTACCGGTATAACTTTTGCGTCGTATCGGTCTGTAAGGCGTGTTGCTAAATTCTTCGCTTCCTGTGACGACGGATTAACCGTATTCATTATCACGACAAAAGGTTTGCCTAATTCTTTTAACTCTCTTATAACCCGCTCTTCGCACTCTTCGTACTCCGCACGTGGTATATCTGAAATAGTTCCGTCTGTAGTAACTACCAGTCCTATGGTTGAGTGGTCTGTGATTACTTTCTGCGTACCTATTTCCGCCGCCATATTGAAAGGTATTTCCTCATCAAACCATGATGTCATAACCATTCGGGGCATTTCGTTTTCTATGTAACCTAATGAACTCGGTACTATATAGCCCACACAGTCTATCAGGCGGACGTTCATAGTTGCACCGCTACCGATATTTATTTCAACGGCATCTTCCGGTATGAATTTAGGTTCGGTAGTCATAATAGTCTTTCCGGCGGCAGACTGTGGCAGTTCGTCGACGGCTCTTTCACGTTTGAACTCGCTTGTTATATTCGGTATAACTAACGATTCCATAAAGCGTTTTATAAACGTGGATTTTCCGGTACGTACAGGTCCTACAACTCCTATATATATATCACCGTTGGTACGCTCGGCGATATTATTGTAAATATCTTTAATCATGCAATTCTCCTTATCATGTGACAATCGGTATCAGTAACATTCCGCCGGATTCGAGACGTTCTCCGGAAAGGTCATTTTCTTCTATCACCGCATTTACACTTGTGCTGTACCGTTTGGCAATATCCCATACTTCTTCGTTTTCCACACCGAAATACAGCTTTATAGCGTAATCGCCGTCACGCTGTTTTTTTACTGTCTCGTCAACCGCTATATCCGTGAGGGCGTTTATCGAAGAACAGCTATAGACAGATATTTTCACAGATATATCCGACTTTGCCGACAAAATGCCCTCCGACGATATATTATATGAAACGTCCCTGACTGCAATTTCAGCGGAAACTGTACAGCCTGCTATATTATCCGGAAGATTTATAGTTTCCTCAAAAGCCTCGTCCTTATCCGGCATTATAATCATACCGGCATTATCCCGTGATGCCATTGAATACGACAACATACCGCTTATTATTACCGCTTTTCCGTCGTCGGATAGCCTTGTATTTATGTTCTTCGGAGTACACCACATAGCGTATATAGTCTGTGGTACGCTGTCGCCCTCGGCTATTTTGGCGGAATGTCTGAAACTTTCCTCATAGATTACCGGTATCTGTTCCGCTCTTACCTGCGAGACCGTCACACTACACGGATAGACTGTGGAAAATGCATCCGTACCAAGCATTACGGAAGCGGTCTTGACTGCACAGCATATCAGTCTTAATTCAATCTCGCATTTTATGACCCTGTTTTCTGAATTTTTATCGGCAGTAGGTGTTATGTCACAGCTTACGACTTCCGGTGTTATCGTGCAGTCGAAAGTATCGTCTATACCGTCGATGTCGATAATCTGACTGAACGGCATTGAAAATGAAATAGGTTCTATAGCACCGCCGTCCTTATCGCATGAATACAATATTTTAAGTTCTGCTGAACCTTTGGCGAGAAGTTTTCCGGAAATCATTTTCTTCTCGCACTCCGGAACAGTACAGCGTATATTTATTATACTGTTTACTGTTGGTTGTGTCGGAGTAATCTCTATATCTTCACTTAACTGTAAAGTCTTTTCGGCAGTTATTTTTTTAGAGGCATAACGCACAGGTGTCTTTTTTATCTGAATATTCATTCCGAATGCATCAGAAATAACTTCCTGATTTGTTTCGCCGTTTACTGAAATCTTTACAGATACCGCACCTCTTACATCAAGACGGCGTTTATTCACTGCACGGAAATTTATATGGTCTGTCTTAGGTGTAAGCCTTACTGTCATATTTTCGCCTGCTCTGTCGAGTTCGACTGTCTTTGAAAAGTTCTGTCTCTGAACCACACACTGTAAGGAATTACCGTTTTCACTGCAATAGAGAATTTTTATATCACATCTGATTTCATAGGAAAGTTTATTTCCGTTTATCGAGTGATTACATATCACCGGTACTACTTCACAGCGTACAAGCCGGAAAATATCTGGGTAGTAGTCGGGAAGTATATAATCGAGTTCTACACCCTGCTCCTGTACACCGTCGAAAATGGTTTCGCTGACCGGTACTGTTTCCCTGTTTATTCTTAAATCCATATACAGCCTCCTTGAAATTAGCTTTATGAAATTATATTCAGATTCAAGTACAAGTATTCCGCTTGCAATTTTTTTACAGATGCGTTATAATATATATATTCTGTAAAGAAAGGATTTTATCATGAATAAAAAAGAAACAGCAGAAATCAAAAAGAATTTTTCCGATAAAAGCGGTTTTTTCGTAATGGAAAGGGTTCTTACGGCTTTTATCGATGCTGAACAGAACGTACGCTATAATAATGTGAGTTCTTGTCTCACTATGGAACAGGAAGAACATGACATTTACACAGAAACATTGAAAAGAGTTCTGAATACAAACGTCGGAAAAGTTCTGGTAGAATACGAGTTCCCTAATGATGCCTACAATGACGGCAAGCCACAGGATATATTATATAAACTCCTTAAATCTGAACTCAAAGATGAGCAGGTCTGCGAAAATTATGTAAATCATATCGCTGAAAATCTCGTATACGCCGGTAACTATGCTCTTATTACCGCTTACTGTTGCTATACTGTACGTCGCAAGGACAAAAACGACGAGTTCAACGAGACAAAAGACGAATTTTTCAAGTACCTGATTACCGCTATATGTCCGGTTACTACAGGAACGGACGGCTTTGTTTTCGATTCGTTCAATAACGAGGTTATCAAGAAAATAAATACTGAACTTATTATAAGCAAATCCGCAAGCGACGGCTTTTTATATCCTGTTTTCAGTAACCGAAGTACTGACATAAATCACGTTATGTACTATGCGAAAAAATCCAGTGACCCTAACATCTCCATGATTGAGAACGTCTTAGGCTGTACGTTTGTTATGTCCGCCGATAACGAAAAGTCAAATTTTCAGGCTGTCCTGAAAAATGTGGTAGGCGATAATCTCGATTATATGGTTATACAATCCGTGAACGACAAAATAAAGGAAGTTATCGAGGATAACAAGGACGATACCGACAAAACCGTTATTGATGATTCAAAACTTAAGGAAATCCTCACAGATGTGGGTATTCCGGAAGAACAGCTTCAGACACTCAAACCAGTCTATAAGCAGATATGCGGTGATGCTCCGCTGACTGCTTCAAACCTCGTCGAGAATAAAACCGTACTTAAAACAGCCGGAATTACCGTAAACATAAAACCTGAAGCTACTGATAAAATACGTACTCAAGTTATCGACGGCAGAAAATGTCTGATTATAGATATTGATGACCCCACCATTGAAATAAACGGTCTGCCGGTAACTCTTGAATAATTTTATTTTAGTTCCTATCTTCCGAACCCCTTAAATTTCACATACGCAAAAAAATCCGGCTCACTTAGGTCAATACCCATATAGAAGTTTAAGCCCCGAAGCAATTATTAACTGCTTAGGGGCTTATTGTTAATATTCGATTATTCGTATAAATCAGAATTTACTTGCCCTCATTACACAATTTGCAACCCAAAAATGACATAAGCAAACCATGTTTTGGACATTTCGGATAACCACAGTAAACAGGGTCGTCTTTCTCTTTGTCAGAGAGCCATTCCTGCAAATTGTTGTCATCAATATCATTTACTGTCATTCGATTTATTAGTGCATTAAAGCTATTCAACGCATAGTCAATATTTTCTTTATTTGGCTTATACCAAAGTTTATCCCAAACACTTTCTTGTAATGTTAATTCTCGTGCATACTCTATTACTTTTAATAAAAACGATTTGTCTGCTTCAAAAGAATCTCTATGCCACGGCATTTCAATTATCTCAAATCCGACTGTTCCACCTCCGATTATACATTGCTGTTGTTCAGCCAGAAAAGCAATCATTCTTTTTTCACTTTCGGAATCAGCCAGTTCAGAACCGCTGATAAGTAAATAGTCAATCAGTACATCTGTAAGTCCGTTAGACATAGAGAACGAATCGTTCTCCGCATATTTAAAAGCGATGTTATTTCCCATTTTAGTTTCTCCATTATAACAAAAAGATATTCGATTATATTCCAATTTATCTTTGTAATAATTATACATCAAAACTGTTACATTGTCAATAGAAACGTCATAGCACTTTTGACTGAAAATCATAAGTGCTATGGCGAAAACTTCTTTATGAGCGACAGTCTTTACGAACTGGATTTTTATTTATTTAATTACTTTATAACTCTTACTCTTATGATACCGTTTATTGCCTTTATGTCGTTTACTACGGATTCGGTAACATCTTCGGCAATGTCCATGATAGTATATGCGAAGTCTTTTCTACTTGCGTTTACCATATTTTCTATATTCAGACCGTCATCGCCTACTGCCTTTGTAATTGCGGAAATAAGTGACGGTACATTTCTATGAATTACGCATACTTTAGTACCAGTAGCAACCATTGAGGCATTAGGGAGGTTTACACTGTTTTTAATGTTGCCGTTCTCGATATAGTCAATGAGTTCGTTGGCAGCCATTACTGCACAGTTGTCTTCGCTCTCTGGTGTAGATGCTCCGAGGTGTGGGAGTACTATTACATTTTCCGCACCTAATACAACATCATCTGCAAAATCTGTTACGT
This sequence comes from uncultured Ruminococcus sp., assembly GCA_947177345.1. Taxonomy (GTDB): domain Bacteria; phylum Bacillota; class Clostridia; order Oscillospirales; family Ruminococcaceae; genus Ruminococcus. The sequence goes on from CAMWUB010000046.1 coordinate 7,947, forward strand.
ACTTTGCAACTTTACCGGCTTCAATTGCTTCTACTACAGCTTCACTATTAATAAGCTCACCTCTTGCAAGATTGATAAGGCGTACACCGTCTTTCATTATCGCAATCTGTTCATAATCTATAGTATTTTTGGTCTGTGGTGTGTATGGCATATGAATTGATATATAATCACTGTTTCTGTAGATGTCGTTTATATCGTTTACTACCTTTACGGAAGAATCAAGAAGTACAGCGTTGCTTACTGACAGATACGGGTCATAGCCGATTACTTTCATTCCGAGTGCTACTGCTGTATTTGCTATCTTTCCGCCGATAGCACCCAGACCGATAATACCGAGTGTCTTTCCGAGAATTTCAGGACCTGCAAACTTTGATTTACCACCCTCGACAGTCTTAGGTGCGTCCGGTGTACCCTTAAGTGATGATGCCCATGCAGCAGCCTCTGTAATTTTTCTCGATGCAAGCAGTAACGCACATATAGCTAATTCCTTT